>NZ_JBIAGC010000065.1:0-20339 GCF_042869595.1 Streptomyces sp. NPDC006879 | reverse complement strand
GCTGGCGGGCAGAAGCCGTCCGTGACCGACTCCTGCCCGCTACACTCCCACCCGCTCGACGTTTCCCCAGGTCAAGCCACGAAGTGCTGCTGGAGCACTAGGCGAAGTGGACTGGCTGGAGCAGGACCGGGCCGCGGTGGCAGAGGTCGGGCGCCGCCTGCGGGAGGGCCTGATCTGCTGAGCGTGCGCCCGTCCGAGGCTCCCCCGGTAGCCCGTGCGTGCGCCATTCGTGCCACCGTGCGCCGTCAGGTGCGAAGAATCACGGTGTGGTGCCTTAGATATCGGGTATGTCCGTATTGATCCCGTTCTCCTCGACGGTTCATCGCCTGTAGTTCAAAACTGGGGTCCACTGCTGGCCCGGGAAGTGATCGGCGTGATCGACAGCGACGGCGACTGCGCCGAGTGGGCCTTTCCCGCAGAGCCCGGCGCCGTACGCACCGCGCGCCACGCCGTCCGCGGCACCTTGAGGGACTGGGGGCTGGAGGCGGTGGGCGATGTGACCGTTCTGCTGGTCAGTGAGCTGGTCACCAACTCCTTGCGCTACGCTTCGGGGCCCATCGGGGTTCGATTGGTACGACAGGATTCAGCCACCAACCACTCCCCGCCACGGCCAGCCCTGCTAGTGGAAGTCTCTGATCCGCTTCCGGATCCGCCCAGGGAACGGGCGGCGCAGGCCGACGACGAGGGTGGTCGGGGTCTGCACCTGGTGGCCGTCTCTTCCCAACGGTGGGGAACAAGGCACGGCAAGACCGGCAAGACCGTGTGGTTCGAGATGGCCCTACCTGGTGAGTAACAAGGGGAGAGGGACAACGGCGATCACGGCACGGCTCGAAATGAACGAGACCTTGCTGTGATCGTGAACGCCGTGCCGTGCGAGGCCGTGGTGCTGAATACTTCGGTCAAGGCCGGTCCGGTTGCGCTGAGCTGGAGGGGACGGTCGCGTGAGCGAGATACCTGCGCAGACACATCAGGCCCGAGTGTCCGGGGTGCCGTCGGAAGACGCGACGTGGCAAAGCAGTCCGCCTGGCTCGATCTATGACTACATCAAGGTGGCGTCGTTCTCCATCGGACCCGATGGGCTGGTGGACCAGTGGAGCCTGCGCGCCGAGGAGCTCTTCGGACTACCCGCCCACGAAGTCGTCGGCCGCGACCCCGTCGAGGCCTTCATGCCAGCCGAACTCCGCGACGGCGGACGCCGCAAGCTCGCCGAGATCCTTGACGGGCGGGAATGGACGGGCCTGATCCCGTTTCGGATACCGCCCGCCCGGCAGGGGGCATATGACGCAAGGAACACGACATCTGGATCCGGCGGACGAGGTACGCTCCCGCCCGTCGAGGGGCTTGCCGAGCTCTATGTGATGCCCACCCGTACCGCGGACGGAGACCGGGCCGCCGTCTGCGTGGCCGTCGACGTCCGGGTCCTGCGGGGTATCGAGTCCGATCTTGCGGCTTCGCAGGCGATATTCGGTCAATCTCCTTTCGGGTTCCTGCTCTTTGGTACGGACCTCACGGTGCAACGGGCGAACCGGCGATTCGCGACCGTCTTCGGGGGCCGGGTCGACGATCACCGTGGCCGCACCGTGCACGACTACCTACCGCGCCCGCAGGCCGACAAGATGACGGCGGCGCTGCGCCGCGTCCTCACCACCGGTGAGGCCGTCACCGATCTGCGTATCGTCGGCTCCGCGCCCGGCAGCAAGGAGCACCGACACTGGTCCATCAACCTTTACCGGGTGCACAGTCGCTCGGGTCGCCCCATCGGTGTCGCCGGGATCGGCACCGACGTCACCCGCCGCCACCTCGCGGCCCGGGAGGCAGCCGGGGTACGGCGCAACCTGGCCTTGCTCAACGAGGCCGGGGCCCGCATCGGCAACTCCCTGGACCTGGAGACCACCGCACGAGAACTCCTCGACGTGACCGTCCCCGGCTTCTGTGACATCGCCTCAGTCGACCTCTACCAGGGACTCCTGCTCGGGGACGACGACCGGCCCGTGCACTCCGGCACCGCCTGGTTGCCGTCCGCCCCCGTCCGTCGCGTCGCCTATGCCAGTGCCGTCTCCGACGCCCCGCGCCCCAGCCTCGCCGTGGCGGGCGCGGGCGGCTCCCGGTCCACTGGCGCACCCCACCCCGTTTCCGTCGGCGAGACCCACCGCTACGCCTCCAACTCCCCCGAGGCGGAAGCCCTGCGCACCGCCCGGCCGCGGCTCCTCGAAGGCGGCCCGGACGACTTCGTCCAGTCCACCCTGGTGGTCCCGATGGTCGCCCACGACACCGTGGTCGGCCTGGCCCAGTTCTCCCGCACCAAGGGGAGCGAGCGCTTCGGTGAGCGGGACCGGGCCGTCGCCGTCGAACTCTCCTCCCGCGCGGCCGTCTGCATCGACAACGCCCGCCTCTACCGCCGCGAACACGAACGGGCACTCATCCTCCAGCGCAGCCTGCTGCCCCCGGGTGACCCGGAGGCGGCAGGGCTCGACATCGCGTGCCGCTACCTGCCCGGCAACACGGCCACGGAAGTCGGAGGCGACTGGTTCGACGTGATCCAACTTCCCGGCCACCGCACCGCGATCGTCGTGGGGGACGTCATGGGCCGGGGGCTGCGGGCCGCGGTGGCCATGGGGGAACTGCGCACCGCAGTGCGGACGCTGGCGCTGCTCGACCTCGAACCCGCCGAGGTGCTCTCCGCTCTCGACGAGGTCGCGCGCGGGCTCGGCACACCCGGAGGCACCCAACAGGCATCCCGGGCGGCCCTGCAGTCCAAGGACGCGGACTTGTCGGAGGTCTACCTGGCCACCTGCGTGTACGCGGTGTACGACCCCGTGACCCGGCGCTGTACGTTCGCCAACGCAGGGCACATGCCCCCGGTGCTGGTGGAGCCGGGCGAGCCCGGGGAACGCGCCCGGCCGGCGCTGCTCCTGGAGATGCCGACGGGGATGCCGCTGGGGGTGGGCGGTGAGCCCTTCGAGGAGGTCGAGGTGGACCTGCCGGAGGGTGCCCTGCTCGCCCTCTACACCGACGGCCTGGTGGAGTCCCGAGACCATCCCTTGGAGGAGGGGCTGATGAGCCTGCGGGCGGCGCTCACCGACCCCGGACGGCCCTTGGAGGACGTGTGTGATCACGTGCTGAACACCCTGGACACCCGCCACGGCGAGGACGACATCGCCCTGCTGATGGCTCGTATCCAGGGACTGCCGCAGGACGCGGTGGGGGACTGGACGCTGCCGCGCGAGGCCCGGTCGGTGGGCCGGGCGCGCGAGCTCGCCCGTGGGCGACTGCTCGCCTGGGGCCTGGAGAACCTGGTGGACACCACCGAACTCCTCGTCAGCGAGCTGGTCACCAACGCGCTGCGCTACGGCGAGGGGGAGATTCGGCTGCGGTTGCTTCTCGACCGGACCCTGGTGTGCGAGGTCTGGGACGCCGGCCTGGTCCAGCCGCGCCGGCGCAGGGCCCGCGACACCGATGAGGGTGGGCGCGGGCTCCAACTGGTCGGCCTGCTCAGCGCCGGCTGGGGCAGCCGCCGCACCCCGCGCGGCAAGACGGTCTGGTTCGAACTGCCGTTGCCGGGCGGGGAGCCCGTCACCGAGCTCTCCGCCGAGCAACTCCTGAGCATGTACGGATAACCGCTGCAGGCCGGGGCCCGGCGGTGTCAGCTCACGCCGCCCCGGCTTGCTTCAGCGCCGCTAGGCGGGCCTCGACCTCGGACTGCGTCCCCAGGTCCTCCAACTGCTCGAACTGCGCGTCCAAAGAGGAGGCGGCGAGTTCCTGCTGACCCAGTACCCGTGCCTCCTCCCGACGCACCTTGTCCTCGAAGCGGGAGAGTTCACTGGTCGGGTCGAGCACGTTGATGTTCTTGACGGCGTCCATCATCTGGCCCTGTGCCCGGGCGGACTTCGCTCGGGCCACCAGCTCGTCCCGCTTGGCCTGGAGCTCGGTCAGCTTGTGCCTCATCTGGTCGAGGCCGGCCTTCAGCTTGCCGACCACCTCGGTCTGGGCGGCGATCGTCGGCTCCGCGGCCCTGGCCTCCTTCTCGGCCTGGAGCTGGCGTCCGAGCGCGACCTTCGCCAGGTTGTCGAAGGTGTCCGCGTCCGCCGTGGACCCGCTGGCCCGCAGTTCGTCCGCCTTCCGGCTGGCCGCGAGTGCCTTGCCGCCCCACTCCACGGCGGCGTCCGCGTCCTCCCGGTGGTCCTGCTCCAGCAGCCGCAGATTGCCGATGGTCGTCGCCACCGCCTGCTCCGCCTCGGAGATGTTGTTGCTGTAGTCGCGGATCAGTTGGTCCAGCATCTTCTGCGGATCCTCCGCCTGGTCCAACAGGGCGTTGATGTTCGCTTTGGCGAGCTGGGTCACCCGGCCGAGGACGGTCTGCTTGGTCATGGCGTGACTCCTTGGGGATGTGTGGTGCGTGCACTGCGGCGCCGGGGCGTTGTCAGAAGCGGCCACCGCCGCCCATCCGCCCCCGGGTACCGCCGCCACCGAAGGTGCCGGGGCCGCGTCCGCTTCCCCCGCCGAAGCCGCCGTGCCCACCACGCCCCCCGCCGAGCAACTCGCCGAGGATGATCCCGCCGAGTACGGCCCCGCTCATCCCCTGCCGCCCGCCGCCGGCTCCGGCGTCCCCGTACGGGTTGCGAAAGCCCTGTACGTCCTGCTCGGCCAGCTGTTGGGCCGCTCGCGCCATGGCCTGGGCCTGCTGTGCCTCCGTCAGCGCGCTGGACGGGTCGCCCTCCGCCAGCGCCTGGGCCCGTTCCAGGTGTCGGTGGGCCTCCGCCAGCCGGGTGCGGGCCTGGCTGCCCACCGCCCCTCGACTGGTGGCGATGTAGTCGCCGGCGGCGCCGATCGCGCTGCGGGCGGTCAACAGCGCCTGATCCAGCAGGGTGCGTGCCCGTAGCGTGCCGGCTTCCCGCTCGCGTGCTCCGGCGAGCGCCTCGTCCAGGGCCGCGTCCGCCTCTTCGACCCGGCGCAAGGCCTCCAGCGGGTCGTACCGACCGCCGTCTGCCCGTTCTTGTCGTACGTCGGCGAGTACCGCCTCGGCGCGGGAGATCCGGCCGCGCAGGTCGGCGGTGGAGATGCCCTGGGGGGTGCCGGTGAGCAGGCCCCGGGCGTCGGCGAGGTCCGCTTCGGTTTCGGCGAGCGCGGGCTCCAACTTCCCGGCCGCCTCCGCGAGCTCCTGGGCGCGCCGCTCCACGGCGTCGAGGAGCGTGGCCGCCTGGCCGACCGCCCCTTCGGCCGCCCGTACCTGCACTGCCGCTCGGCCGCGGTCTCCTTCGGCCAGGGCCTGCTGGGCGGCTTCCAGGCTGGCGCTGGCGAACAGCATTCGCTCCTGTGCCTGGGTGGGGTTGGCAGCCACCGGAGTGGACGCTGAATCGGCGTACCGGGTGCGCAGTGCGGTCAGTGTGGCCTGCGCCGTGCCGGTGCGGCTGGACAGTTCCCCGTAGTGCCTCTCCACGGTGGCCAGCGCCTGTGGGGCGTTCTTCTGTAGGTCGCGAAGGCGGTCGAAGGCGGCGGATTCCTCGTCCAGGCGCCGGTTGGCCTCGGTGCAGCGGGCCACGATCTCGTCCAACATCCGGCGCCGGGTGGCGTCGTCCTCGGGGTAGGCGTCATCGAGTTGCTGGCGCAGTCTGAAGGCTGCCGTCAGCTCCTTCTCGGCGTGGGCCAGTGCCTCGGTGAACGGGTGGGCGGCGGCGTCGCCGAACTGCGCGCGGGCGAATCCGAGCTCCTCGGTGCTGGTGCGGATGGCGTCGTCGGTATCCACCAACTGTGCCTTGGCGCGCAGATCGAGTTCGGTCAGCGGGACCGGCCCGGTGCCGGCGGCCGGCCAACTGCTCGTGGCGCCCTCACCAGGCGTGGCGCCGCGGCTCGTCCGCCTGCGCGAGCGGCGGTGGTAGGCGAGTGCGGCGAGGGCGCCGGCTGCTCCCACCGCGATGACCGGCAGTACGAAGTCCCCGGCGCCGCTCTGCCCGTCGCTCTGTCGGCCCGCGCCCGGGTCCGCCGGGCCCGGTGTGATGGTCGGGGTGGGGATGGGCGTCCCGGCCAGGACCGCCCCGTAGCCGCCGGCCGCCCCGATGGCGGCGCCGGCCCAGTCGTTCTGGCGCAGGGCTGGTTCGATCGCGGTGCGGGCGACCTCGGCGAGCTGCTGTTCGGTGAATCCGGAGTCCATGGCCGCGGAGTACGCGTACTGCCGGGCACCGGTGGCGACAGCGAGGAGGAGGTCGTCACGACCGAGGCCGTTGCGCTCGGCGGTGGCATCGGCCCAGCCTTGCGGGGAGCGTCCTGAGAAGTCCTGCACGTAGGTGACGAACAGTTGGATGCGCTCGTCCTGGTACAGCCGGTCGAGTGCGGTGACGACGGAGGCCCGCCGGTCGCCGAGGGCTCCCACCCGATCGGTGATCTGGCCCTGGGTGGACAGGGTGACGGGGTCTTCGGCGCGTGCCGCGGGCGCCTGGAGCGTGCCCCAGGCGGTGAGCGCCAGCAGCGCGGACGCGATGGCGAGGGCGGCCCGAGCGGTGGTGCTGCGGCGGTGGCTGGCAGACGGCTGCGTCACATGTGGGAGGTTATGGCCGGTACGTCACCCCCGCGACCGGAGCGGTCGCCGGCCGCGGGGGAGCGCCCTCGGTCAGCCGGAGGGACGGCGGCCGATCTTCGAGCCCAGCCAGACCAGCGGGTCGTACTTGCGGTCCACGACCCGCTCCTTGAGCGGGATCAGCGCATTGTCGGTGATCTTGATGCCCTCGGGACAGACTTCCGTGCAGCACTTGGTGATGTTGCAGTAGCCCAGACCGTGTTCTTCCTGGGCGGTCGCCCTGCGGTCCAGCCCCTGCTCGGCGGCGCCGTCCAGCGGGTGCATGTCGAGTTCCGCGACCCGCATCAGGAACCGTGGTCCGGCGAAGGCTTCCTTGTTCTCCTCGTGGTCCCGCACCACGTGACAGGTGTCCTGGCACAGGAAGCACTCGATGCACTTGCGGAACTCCTGCGGGCGGTCCACGTCCCGCTGCTGCATGCGGTACTCACCTGCCGCCACACCCGCCGGCGGTACGAAGGAAGGCACCTCCCGGGCCTTGGCGTAGTTGAAGGACACGTCCGTGACCAGGTCCCGTACCACCGGGAAGGCGCGCAACGGGGTCAGCGTGATCGTCTCCTCGCGGGAGAACACCGACATCCGGGTCATGCACATCAGCCTGGGTCGGCCGTTGATCTCCGCGCTGCACGAACCGCACTTTCCGGCCTTGCAGTTCCAGCGGACGGCGAGGTCGGCTGCCTGGGTGGCCTGGAGGCGGTGGACGATGTCGAGGACCACCTCGCCGTCGTGCACCTCGACGGTGAAGTCCGCAAGGCCCCCGCCGTCCGTGTCACCGCGCCACACCCTGAAGCTGGCGTCATAGCTACTCATGCGCTGAGCTCCCCCTCGGCGAGGTACTTGACCAGTTCTTCCCTCTCGAAGAGGGCGAGCAGGTCGGGGCGGACGGGCTCGGTACGGGCGCGCACCAGCTCGATGTGAGCTTCCGCAGGGTCCTTCGGGGCCGGCTGCACCGGTCGACAGACCAGGTTCACCGGACGCCAGGCGCGGTCCATCCCCGGATGGTCCTCGCGGGTGTGCCCGCCGCGGCTCTCGGTGCGCTCCAGAGCCGCCAGGGCCACGCACTCGCTGACCAGCAGCATGTTGCGCAGGTCCATGGCCAGGTGCCAGCCCGGGTTGAACTGCCGATGGCCCTCCACACCGGCCAGGCGGGCCCGGGTCCGCAGCTCGGCGAGCTTGTCCAGGGCGTGCTCCATCTCGCCGGCCCGCCGGATGATGCCGACCAGGTCGTTCATGGTCTGCTGGAGTTCCTGGTGCAGGGTGTACGGGTTCTCCGGGGGCGTGTCGGGTGCTGGTCCCGCCTCGGTCGTCGCCCCGAACGGGCGGAGCGCCTCGGCCGCCGCCGCCTCGATCTGGGACTCCTCCACCGTGGCGCCGTCGGGAGCGGTGCTGGCGTACTGGGCGGCGTGCAGGCCGGCCCGGCGGCCGAAGACCAGCAGGTCGGAGAGCGAGTTCCCGCCGAGCCGGTTCGAGCCGTGCATCCCGCCGGCGACCTCCCCCGCCGCGAAGAGGCCCGGAACGTCCCGGGCGGCGGTCGTATCGGAGTCCACGGCGATGCCGCCCATCACGTAGTGGCAGGTCGGCCCGACCTCCATGGCCTCGGCGGTGATGTCCACGTCCGCGAGTTCCTTGAACTGGTGGTACATGGACGGCAGCCGCCGTTTGATCTGCTCGGCCGGCATCCGGGTGGAGACGTCCAGGTACACCCCGCCGTGCGGGGAACCCCGCCCCGCCTTCACCTCGGAGTTGATCGCCCGGGCCACCTCGTCACGGGGGAGCAGTTCCGGGGGGCGCCGGTTGTGGTCCGGGTCCTCGTACCAACGGTCGCCTTCGGCTTCGGTCTGCGCGTACTTGTCCTTGAAGACGTCGGGGACGTAGTCGAACATGAAGCGTTTGCCCTCGCTGTTGCGCAGCACCCCGCCGTCGCCGCGCACCGACTCGGTGACGAGGATGCCCTTGACCGAGGGCGGCCAGACCATGCCGGTGGGGTGGAACTGCACGAACTCCATGTTGAGCAGTGGGGCGCCGGCCAGCAGGGCCAGCGCATGACCGTCCCCGGTGTACTCCCAGGAATTGGAGGTGACTTTGAAGGACTTGCCGATCCCGCCGGTGGCCAGCACCACCGCGGGGGCCTGGAGGACGAAGAACCGGCCGGACTCGCGGGCGTAGCCGAAGACGCCGGACACCCGGTCCGCCGCCTTCAGCACCCGGGTGACGGTGCACTCCTGGAACACCTTCAGCCGCGACTCGTAGTCACCGGTCTCCTCGAAGTCCTTCTGTTGCAGGGAGACGATCTTCTGCTGAAGGGTGCGGATCAGCTCCAGTCCGGTGCGGTCACCGACATGGGCGAGCCGGGGGTACTCGTGGCCGCCGAAATTGCGCTGTGAGATCCGCCCGTCGGAGGTGCGGTCGAAGAGCGCGCCCCAGGTCTCCAGCTCCCACACCCGCTCGGGGGCCTCTTTGGCGTGGAGTTCGGCCATCCGCCACTGGTTGAGGAACTTTCCGCCCCGCATGGTGTCCCGGAAGTGCACCTGCCAGTTGTCACCCGCGTTGACGTTGCCCATGGACGCGGCGATGCCGCCCTCGGCCATCACGGTGTGTGCTTTGCCGAAGAGGGACTTGCAGATGACGGCGGTGCGGGCGCCCTGTTCTCGGGCTGCGATCGCGGCGCGCAGCCCCGCACCTCCGGCACCCACCACGACGACGTCCCACTGTTGTCGGTCGATTTGTGTCATATCAGAAGATCCTCGGGTCGTCGAAGGCGCCGATGGCGAGCAGGTAGACGTAGAAGTCGGCGAGCGCGACGCTGATCAGCGAGGACCAGGCCAGCAACATGTGGTGCTGGTTGAGCTTCCCGACCCACCCCCACAGTCGGTAGCGCACCGGGTGTTTGGAGAAGTGCCGAAGCCGACCGCCCAGGATGTGCCGGCAGGAGTGACAGGACAGGGTGTAAGCCCAGATCAGCACGATGTTGACGAGGAAGACCACGGTTCCCAGGCCCATATGCCCCCACGCGTAGTCCTTGTCCCGGAAGGCCAGCACCGTGTCGTAGGTGAGGATGCCGGCGACGGGAAGGGCCAGGTAGAAGAAGTAGCGGTGGACGTTTTGGAGGATCAGCGGGAAGCGGGTCTCGCCGGTGTACCTGCGGTGCGGTTCGGCGACGGCGCAGGCCGGCGGCGAGGCCCAGAAGCCCCGGTAGTACGCCTTGCGGTAGTAGTAGCAGGTGGCCCGGAAACCGAGGGGCAGCACCAGGATGAGCAGGGCGGGCGAGAGAGTCCACCAACTCCCGAAGACCTCCCAGTTGGGTCCGCCGCGCATCGGCACGCAGTTCTGGGCGAGGCACGGCGAGTAGAAGGGCGATACGTAGGGCGCGGCGTAGTAGTCGTCGCCCGCGAAGGCCCGCCAGGTCGAGTAGACGATGAAGGCGAGCAGTCCCGCGGCGGTGGCGCCGGGCGCCAGCCACCAGCGGTCGGTGCGTAGGTGCCGGGCCGAGATGGCGGCCCGGGAGGCGTCGTGGACGCCGGTCAGTTGACCGGGGGGTTCAGTTCCTGTGGCCAAGGGTGACTCCGGGGTGGAGTGGACGGGGGGTCAGGCCGGGCGTGTGGTCGCAGCGGGGCCGTGGAACGCCGCAGGGGCGCCCCACGGCTCGGTGAGGTCCGGGCGTGCCCGGACCTCACGGGGCGTGGCGGTCTCGGGCGCCGAGGCCCTCGTCGTCGGAGTCCGTCCACAGCGCGCTGTCGTACGGCGTGTCGGGTATCGGGACCATGGGCCCAGGCGTGGCGGCGCGCTGTTGCACCGGGGTGCCGGTGGTCCCGCCCGGAGCTGCGCGGCCGAGGTCCTGCTCCAGGCGCTCGACGGAGCGGACGAGCTCGTTCAGGTTCCGTCGAACAGCCGTCAAATCATCTTGCAGGGACATGACTTGCCCTCACTTCCGCAGGTTGCGGTGGCAACGCTCATGTGCGCCTGCGAGTGTCGCGCGCCGCGTCCTGGGTTGTGAAGGGACTTGCGCCGATTGCGGGCGCGCAAGAGCGACCTTTGCGCCCCCTCCCCTTCCCATTTTCGTACCCTTCCGGACTGTTCGCCTCCGCTTCTTTGGGGGCCATTGGTCCGCATGGGTGGGGCTCGCGGCGTGGCGGAGCCAGGCTGCGGGAGCGCGACGCGGTCTTCGCCTTCAGTGGGCTGCACCACCCAGTGTGATCAGCTCCATATACCGCCATTCGTGATCATGAAGGTCCGCGTACGCCGGCGGCTCGCCCCCGGCCGGTCGCGCCCGGTCCGCCATCGGAGGTACCACCCATGTCCGTAAGAAGGCGCCGCCCCATGGCGCTGCTGACCTCGGGCTTCCTCGCGCTGCCCCTGCTCGCGGGCTGCGGGTCCCCCGACGGGGAGGCCCTGCGCGCCGTCGCAGTCCAGGACGTCGCCGCCACCGGGCGCGAGGCGGTCGCCGACGGCGGAGTGCTGCGCTGGGCGATCGATGCGATGCCGCAGACGCTCAACACCTTCCAGGCCGACGCGGACGCGGCCACCGCACGGGTCGCCGGCGCGGTGCTGCCCGCGCTCTTCACCCTCGACAAGCTCGGCCGACCGGTCCGCAACCCGGACTATCTCGAAAGCGCCGAGGTCATCGAACGGGAACCCAAGCAAGTCGTGCTCTACAAGCTCAACCAGCAGGCCGTCTGGAGCGACGGGCGCGAGATCGGCGCCCCGGACTTCCTGGCCCAGTGGCGGGCGCTCAGCGGCAAGAACTCGGCGTACTGGACCGCCCGGAACGCCGGCTACGAGCGGATCGAGAAGATCGAACGTGGCGCCAACGACCTTGAGGTCAAGGTCACCTTCGGCAAGCCCTACGCCGACTGGCAGTCGCTGTTCACCCCGCTCTACCCCAAGCAGGTCACCGGCGCCCCAGACGACTTCAACGACGGCGCGCGCTCCGCGCTCAAGGTCACCGCGGGTCCCTTCGGACTGGGTGCGATCGACAAGAAGGCCAAGACCATCACCCTCGACCGCAACCCGCGGTGGTGGGGCCAGCCGGCCAAACTCGACACCCTTGTTCTGACCGCCGTGTCCCGCGGCGAGCGCCCGGCCGCACTCGCCGCGGGCCGGCTGGATCTGGCCGAGATCGACCGGGCGGGCGCGCAGCGAATCGCCCTCGCCGCGCGCGAGGCGAAGAGCGGACCGGGCGGGAGGCCCGCGCACGGGCCCGGCTCACAGATCACCACGGCCCAGGCCCTGCGGTCCTGGGCCGTGGCGCACGGGTCGGACGAAGAGGCGGCCGAGGCCGAGCGGTCCACCCGCCAGCACACCATCGAGGCCGCCTCGGTGTACGCCACCGAGCAGAGCGGACTACGGGCATTGCGCGTCCGTAAGTCCCTGGAGCCGGCTTACACCCAGCTCGCCCTCAACGGCAGTACGGGCGCGCTCGGCGACGAGCGGGTCCGGCGGGCCGTGGCTCGGGCCATCGACCGCAAGGAACTCGCCGAGACCGTGCTCAAGCCGCTCGGTCTGCCCGCCGCCCCGGTCGGCAGTCACCTGGCGCTCGCCGGGCAGCACGGGTACGCGGACGCCAGTGGAGCCCTGGGCGGCCAGGACGTGGAAGCCGCGCAGGCGCTACTGGCTGAGGCCGGCTGGCAGCGTGGCGGCCCGGTGCGCGAGGAGGCAGAAGCCGAGGGCCAGAAGGCGGGCGCGGAGGCCGAGGGCGCCAAGGACGACGGCAAGACCCCGCAAGCGGGGGACGGCACCGGTGAGGACGGGCTCTACATCGTCGGCCAAGAGGACGAGGCCAACGGTGACGCCCCGGGGGCGGAGCGGATGGGCGGAGCCGAGGCCCAGCCGGCCACGGTCCTGGCCCCCGCGCCCTTCAGCGCGCTCCAGCAGCGATCGCTGATCGACCAGGCCACGTTCCTCGACGGGCGCGCCCAGCAGGAGGAGTCGGACGGGACGGGCGAGGAGGCGGAGCGGGGGCGCGATGACGGCAAACGCGCCGAGGAGGCCACCGGTGAGCCCAAGAGCTCGCCGGCACCGGGCCGCCAGGCCGTGCGCAGCGCCGGGAACCTGCTCGCCAAGGACGGCAAGGAGATGAAACTCCGCTTCGTCCTGCCGTCCGGTCCCGGGTCGGAGCAACTGCGCAACGTGGGGGACCGGATCGCCGCGATGTTGCTGAAGGTGGGGATCCGCACCCAGATCACCAAGGTCGAGGACGACAGCTTCTTCAAGGACCACATCGCCTCCGGCCAGTTCGACCTTGCGCTCTACTCCTGGCCGGCCACCGCCTTCCCGGCGACAGACGCCCGACCGATCTTCGCCAAACCGGAACCGGCGGCGGACGGTTCACTGTCGGTGGAGCAGAACTACAGCCGGGTGGGCACCGACCGGATCGATCAGCTGTTCGACGAGGCGGTGGCTGAGCTGGACGCGGAGGCGGCGCGCGAGCTGATGAAACAGGCCGACGCGCGGATCTGGGCTGCCGCCGGGTCGATCCCCCTCTTCCAGCGCCCCGAGCTGGTCGCGGCCAGGAACACGCTGCTCAACGCGGGCGCCTTCGGCCTGGCCACCCCGCGCTACCAGGACATCGGCTGGAAGCCGGGCAGCAAGGGCCCCGAGGCGCCCAAGGTCGATTCCAAAGCCGGCGCCGCCGCCAAGACGGCGGAAGAGGCGGACGGGGACGGCGATGAAGACTAGGTGAACGTTTGGCCACACCGTGCGAGGCCGGTCCGCAGTCCCCACAGGGCGGGTGACGTCCATGCACAGCGCCCCGCCTCGCGCTCAGAACGCCCGCATCCACCCCACGCGCGGCGCCCGCAGGCCTGCGGCGGGCGCATCTGACGCCGCACGTTGACCCGCCCGGGACACGGCGGAGCCCGTAGCTCAGAACTCGCTCAAATGTCTTGCCCGCCGCTCCTCGCGGCGGGCAAGGTCGCTTTACCCCATTGACCACGGCTTTTGTCGCTTCTCAGGCACCCACCCCAAGCCCCCGTCTCCCCGCGATCTTCGGCTTGAACTCAGTCGTCCGGCCTCTTGACAGACCCCCTGGCGGGCGGTTCGCCCTGCGCCACGTACCATGGGGTAAGGCCGTGGCAGGTTTTCCGCCCGGCGGGCACGCGTGCCGGACCGCACGCGTCGCCATCCACGATCCCGGGAGAAGCGCCGCCAGTATGCCCACGCGCCACGACATTCGAAACGTTGCCATCGTCGCCCACGTCGACCACGGCAAGACGACCATCGTCGACGCCATGCTCAAGCAGGCCGGCGCCTTCGCCGCGCACCAGCAGCTCGATGACCGAATGATGGACTCGAACGACCTGGAGCGTGAGAAGGGCATCACGATCCTGGCCAAGAACACGGCGGTGAAGTACCACCCCAAGGACGGTGGGGCCCCGATCACGATCAACATCATCGACACCCCCGGCCACGCCGACTTCGGTGGCGAGGTCGAACGCGGTCTGTCGATGGTGGACGCGGTCGTGCTGCTGGTGGACGCCTCCGAGGGCCCGCTGCCGCAGACCCGCTTCGTGCTCCGCAAGGCGCTCCAGGCGAAGATGCCGGTCATCCTCTGCATCAACAAGACGGACCGCCCGGACTCGCGGATCGACGACGTCGTCAATGAGACGTACGACCTCTTCCTGGACCTGGACGCGACCGAGGACCAGATCGAGTTCCCGATCGTCTACGCGTGCGGCCGTGACGGCGTCGCCTCGCTGACGAAGCCGGAGGACGGCACCGTCCCCGCGGACAGCGACAGCCTGGAGCCCTTCTTCACCACCATCCTGGAGCACGTCCCGGCCCCCACCTTCGAGGAGGAGGCCCCGCTCCAGGCCCACGTCACCAACCTGGACGCCGACAACTTCCTCGGCCGCATCGCGCTGCTGCGCGTCGAGCAGGGCGAGCTGCGCAAGGGGCAGACCGTCGCGTGGATCAAGCGTGACGGATCGATCTCGAACGTCCGCATCACCGAGCTGATGATGACCGAGGCGCTGACCCGCAAGCCCGCCGAGGTTGCTGGCCCGGGCGACATCTGCGCGGTCGCCGGCATCCCCGACATCATGATCGGTGAGACCCTGGCTGACCCGGAGAACCCGATCGCGCTGCCGCTGATCTCGGTGGACGAGCCGGCGATCTCCATGACCATCGGTACCAACACCTCGCCGCTGGTCGGTCGCGGAGGCACGGGCAAGGGCGCAGACGCCAAGGCCGCGGTCAAGGACCGCAAGGTCACGGCTCGTCAGGTCAAGGACCGCCTCGACCGCGAGCTGATCGGTAACGTCTCGCTGCGCGTGCTGGACACCGACCGTCCGGACGCCTGGGAGGTCCAGGGTCGTGGTGAGCTCGCGCTCGCCATCCTGGTCGAGCAGATGCGCCGCGAGGGCTTCGAGCTGACCATCGGCAAGCCCCAGGTCGTCACTCAGATGATCGACGGCAAGGTGCACGAGCCGGTCGAGCGCATGACGATCGACGTGCCGGAGGAGCACATGGGCGCGGTCACGCAGCTCATGGGCATCCGCAAGGGCCGCATGGACAACATGTCCAACCACGGCTCGGGCTGGGTCCGCATGGAGTTCGTCGTGCCGTCCCGCGGCCTGATCGGCTTCCGCACGGAGTTCCTGACCAACACCCGTGGTACCGGCATCGCCCACTCGATCCACGAGGGCCACGAGCCGTGGTTCGGTCAGCTGGTCACCCGTAACAACGGCTCCCTGGTCGCGGACCGCGCCGGCGCGGTCACCCCGTTCGCGATGATCAACCTCCAGGAGCGCGGCGTCCTGTTCACCGACCCCGGCACCGAGGTGTACGAGGGCATGATCGTCGGTGAGAACTCGCGCTCCGACGACATGGACGTGAACATCACCAAGGAGAAGAAGCTCACCAACATGCGTGCGGCTTCCGCGGACAACACCGAGAACGTGGTGCCTCCGCGCAAGCTCTCCCTGGAGCAGTCCCTGGAGTTCTGCCGCGATGACGAGTGCGTCGAGGTGACGCCGGAGGCCGTTCGCATCCGCAAGGTCGTCCTCGACCAGAAGGACCGCGCCCGCACCGCTTCCCGCGCCAAGCGCTGATTCGCCTGACGTCGCTGACGCGGCGTCAGGGAGTGGTCCAAGTGCCGCTTATGGAAGGCCCAATGACGGCCCCGTTCCTGCTCTGTCGGGAACGGGGTCGTCGTTCTTTGTCAAGGGATTTCCCTGTGACTTGTGTCCGACTATCGGTCGTCACACTCCGGAAGGTGCGCTAACAGTCCGTTTCGGGGGTGTCTGTCTATAGTCAGTTTGTCCGCATTTCAGCCCTATAGGGGTCGTTGATGTTGTAAAAACGAGACCCTTTAAGTGTGGTTAACAGGCCAGTCGTCCTTAAAACTTGGCTCCATTGAGCTCGGGTCAATGGGTCATGCACTGTGGGGAGTGCCGACTCACGAGCACACTCGGGGCACCGTCTTCTTCGCCGTCAGGGGTGTCGGCGACATGAACGCGTGCCCTCCAAGTAGTGATCAGTGGACTCATGAGGAGGAAACCCCATGCGTGGTGCCAAGAGCGCCAAGTGGGTCGCAGGTGCGATCGTCGTTGCCCTGTCCGCGACGGCCTGCGGTGGAGCGAAGAGCGACTCCGGCAAGGGCAAGGAGGCCGGCAAGCCTGAGGGTTACGTCTCCATCGACGTCGGCGAGCCGCAGAAGCCGCTGGTTCCCGGTGACACCAACGAGACCCTCGGCTCCTACGTCATCAAGTCGATCTTCACTCAGCTGCTGGAGTTCGACGGCGACGGCAAGATCGTCTACACCAACGCCGAGTCGATCAAGACCACCGACTCCAAGCTGTGGACCGTCAAGCTCAAGGAGGGCTGGAAGTTCCACGACGGGACCCCGGTCACCGCCGAGTCCTACGTGAAGGCGTGGAACTGGTACGCCCACATCAAGAACAACCAGCAGAACGCCCCGTGGTTCGAGGACATCAAGGGCTACGCGGACATCCACCCGGACAAGGGCGAGGCCAAGGCCGAGACCATGTCGGGCCTGAAGGTCGTCGACGCGAACACCTTCACCATCGAGCTCAGCGCCCCGGTGCCGTACTTCGAGTACAAGCTCGGCTACACCACCTGGGCCCCGCTGCCCGAGGCCTTCTACAGCGACCCGAAGGCCTTCGGCCAGAAGCCGATCGGTAACGGTCCCTACGTCTTCGAGAAGTGGGACCACAAGAAGAGCATCCAGGTCAAGGCGAACGCCGACTACCTGGGCCCGAACAAGGCGAAGAACAAGGGCGTCCTGTTCAAGAACTACGCCACCGTCGAGGCGGCGTACAACGACCTGCTCTCCGGGAACCTGGACCTGATCCGCCAGGTCGGCCCGAAGGACCTGCCGAAGTACAAGAAGGACCTCGGTGACGGCGCGGTGGACCAGCCGTACGCGGCCCTCCAGACGCTGACGCCGGTCTTCTACTCCAAGACCTTCAAGGGCATCGACCCGAAGGTCATCCAGGGCCTTTCGATGGCGATCGACCGTGACACGATCACCAAGACGGTCCTGAACAACACCCGCAAGCCCGCCACCAGCTTCATCCCCGCGGGTGTGGCCGGCAAGCAGGACCTGGCCACGGACGTGTTCACGTTCAACCCGGCCAAGGCCAAGCAGCTCATCACCGAGGGCGGCGGCGTCCCGGACAACAAGATGTGGATCCAGTACAACGCCGACGGCGGCCACAAGGAGTGGATCACCGCGGTCTGCGAGTCGATCCGCAACTCCACCGGTGTGGACTGCATCCCGGACGCCAAGCCGGACTTCCAGACCGACCTTGAGGCGCGTGACAACAACCAGGTCAAGTCCGCATACCGCGGTGGCTGGGTCGCTGACTACCCGCTGAACGTCAACTTCATGCGTGAGCTCTACGCCACCGGCGTGGACGGCAACAACGGCCGCTTCTCCGACCCGGCCGTCGACGCCGCCTTCAAGAAGGGCGACAACGCGAGCTCCCTGGACGAGACCCTCAAGCTCTACCAGGACGCCGAGAAGCTGGTCCTCCAGAAGATGCCGTCGATCCCGCTCTGGGAGTACAAGATCAACGGCGGTCACGGCAAGAAGGTCGACAACGTCAACGTCGACTTCCGTGGCGACTACGACCTGACCGCGGTCACCGTCAAGTAGTCCGCTGCTCGACCTTGTACGAGGGCCCTCGCCGGCTTCAGCCCGGCGGGGGACCCCCGTGGGTATACCCCCCACTCAAAGCCGTACCCGCCGCCGCAACCGGCGGTAGCACCGGGGGCCGCCCTCACCAGGGCGGCCCCCGATGCCAGTTATCCACTCGGAGGCAAACATGGGGCGTTACGTCGCGCGGCGACTGCTCCAGATGATCCCGGTCTTCCTCGGTTCGACCTTGCTGGTCTTCTCCATGATGTACGCGCTGCCCGGCGACCCCGTGCGCGCCCTCGCAGGAGAGCAGACCGTCGACCCGGCGCAGATCGCCCAGATGAAGAAGGACCTCGGGCTCGATCTCCCGCTCTGGCACCAGTACTGGAACTACCTCAGCGGCCTGTTCCAGGGGGACTTCGGCACTCAGATCGCCAGCGGTCGGCCGGTAGCCGACATCATCTCCGAGGCCTTCCCGATCACCGTTCGGCTCGCGCTGTTCGCGTTCGCCTTCACGGTGTGCGTCGGCATCTCGATCGGCATCTTCGCCGGACTCAAGGCCGACACCCTGCGCGACCGTGGGCTGCTCGTGCTCACCCTCGTGCTGATCTCGATGCCCTCCTTCGTGCTGGGCTTCCTGCTCCAGTACTTCTTCGCCTTCCAACTCGGCTGGGTCGAGCCGAACGTGAGCGTGGAAGGAACCTGGGGCGAGCTGTTCCTGCCAGCGGTGGTACTTGGTTCGCTCTCCTTGGCCTACGTCGCACGGTTGACCCGCACCTCGGTCGCCGAGAACCTGCGCTCCGACTACATGCGCACCGCGGTGGCCAAGGGCCTGCCGCGCCGCCGCATCGTCGGTGTGCACCTGATGCGCAACTCCCTGATCCCCGTGGTCACCTTCCTCGGCACCGACCTCGGCGCGCTGCTCGGCGGTGCCGTGGTCACTGAGGGCATCTTCAACGTCAAGGGCGTCGGTTTCACTGTCTTTGACGCACTGAAGCACCGCGAGGGTGCCACGGTCGTGGGCATCGTGACCCTGATCGTGGTCATCTACCTCGCTGCCAGCCTGATCGTCGACCTGCTCTACGCGGTCCTGGACCCGAGGATCCGTTATGCCTGAGACTCTCGAAGCGACCGAGGCACAGGAGTCCGCGCAGCCCGTGGCGGCGCAGCCCGCCCCGGGCAAGGCCGAGAAGCCGCGCAGTCTGTGGAACGACGCCTGGCACGACCTGCGGCGCAACCCGCTGTTCCTCATTTCCGCGGTGCTGATCGTCGTGCTGCTGACCATGGCGCTGTTCCCCGGGCTGTTCACCTCGGCCAGCCCGCGCTACGCAGATCTGGCCAAGCACTACCTCCAGCAACCCAACTGGGGGCACCTCTTCGCTGAGGACTGGTTCGGCTACGACGGCCAGGGGCGCTCCATTTACGCTCGCGTGATCTATGGGGCCCGAGCCTCGATCATGGTCGGTGTCATCGTGACCCTCGCGGTCACGATCACGGGCGGCATCGTCGGAATGCTCGCGGGGTACTTCGGCGGTTGGGTGGACACGCTGCTGTCCCGTCTGACCGACGTCTTCTTCGGCGTTCCCTTCATCCTCGGTGCCATGGTCGTCCTGACCTCCTTCACCGAGCGTTCGATCTGGGTCGTGATCGGCTCCATCGCCTTCCTCGGCTGGACGCAGATCGCCCGAGTCGCCCGTGGTTCGGTCATCACCATCAAGCAGGCGGACTACGTACAGGCGGCAAAGGCGCTGGGTGCCAGCACTTCCCGGATCCTGCTCAAGCACATCCTGCCGAACGCGGTGGCCCCCGTGATCGTCGTCGCGACCATCGCTCTGGGTGGCTACATCGCCACCGAGGCCACCCTGTCGTTCCTGGGCATTGGTCTGGCCGAGCCGGCCGTCTCGTGGGGAGTCGACATCTCGTCCGGCGCGGAGCAGCTGCGCAACGCGCCGTTCGTACTGATCATCCCGTCGGTGATGGTCTCGATCACCGTTCTGGCGTTCATCATGCTCGGCGATGCCGTACGCAACGCCCTCGACCCCAAGCTGCGCTGAGGGAGGCGTACGAAAACATGAGCGTCATCAACAAGACAGCGGACGTTCCCGCTCCGCGCGAGTCGCTGGAGGCGGGCACACCGCTCCTCGAAGTCCGGGACCTGCACGTCGAGTTCCACACCCGGGACGGTGTGGCCAAGGCGGTCAACGGTGTCAACTACTCGGTGGACGCGGGGGAGACCCTCGCCGTGCTCGGCGAGTCCGGGTCCGGCAAGTCGGTGACCGCGCAGGCGATCATGGGCATCCTGGACATGCCCCCGGGCAAGATCCCGCAGGGCGAGATCCTCTTCCGCGGCCAGGACATGCTCAGGATGTCCCAGGAGGAGCGGCGTAAAATCCGTGGCCAGAAGATCGCGATGATCTTCCAGGACGCGCTGTCCTCCCTCAACCCGGTGCTGAGCGTCGGCTACCAGCTGGGCGAGATGTTCCGCGTCCACCGCGGCGCGTCGAAGAAGGAAGCCAAGCTCAAGGCCATCGAGCTGATGGAGCGGGTGAAGATTCCCGCCGCCAAGGCGCGTGTGAACGACTATCCGCACCAGTTCTCCGGTGGTATGCGTCAGCGCATCATGATCGCGATGGCGTTGGCCCTGGAGCCGGACCTGATCATCGCGGACGAGCC
>NZ_JBIAGC010000064.1:0-20671 GCF_042869595.1 Streptomyces sp. NPDC006879 | reverse complement strand
AGCAGCCTGGGCTACCGCAGCCCCGCCGACTACGAGACCACACTCGCGGTCTGACCACCACAACGAGGGTGTCCGTCAAAGCGGAGCAAGCTCAGTCGGGGTGCCGGATGAGTCGCGAGTCACCGAATCCATGGGTGAACACCACCGGCCGGCCCTCCGGGTCACCGTAGTCCTCGTATGCAAGGGTGCGGCCGTCGGTGAGTGGCATGGCCCTCATCACGTGCCTCCCGGTGGTCTGCACAGGGGCTCACGAGCAGCTGTCCTACCCGCGGCGCTCCCTCGGGCGTTCAGTCAGCAGGCTGACGGGCCGAAGACGGGCGCTTCCTCACCCCAAGGCTGCCACGACGGGGCGGGACACGCTCGCCCGAGACATGTCCGGAGAACGGCTTGGCCACGGGGCGGTCAAAGGCACGTACCAACGGGAGTGCCGAGCACACAACGAGGGCCCGCCCCGCTCCCCCGGTCGCGGGGTGCGACCTCGTCGGCGGCATGGCGCCTGGGTTGGCACATGTCCGGCGCCCCACGAATATCGCGTTGTGGGTCCGGGAACGCCGCCATAGGGTCACCGGCATGTCTTTGCGTCTTCGTATGCGTCAAGCCCTGCCCGAAGCGATGCGCGCCCGCGACAAGGCCGCGGTGAGTGCCCTGCGCGCAACACTTGCCGCGTTGGACAACGCCGAGGCGGTACCCGTGGACGCGGCCGAGCTCCGCGGCCTGGCTCTTGAACAGGCGCCGCTTGGCGCAGGCGCCACCGAAGCGGCACGGCGTGAGTTGAGCGAGGGTGGCGTGGTGGATGTGGTGCGCGCCGAGGCCGCCGAGCGTCTTGAAGTTGCCGCGCAGTTGACCGCGCCCGCTCATGCTGCCCGGGCGGCGCGACTTCGCGCGGAGGCCGCCGTGTTGCTTGGCTTCCTCGATGGTCCCGGCCCCGCGTAGGACACCGTGCCGTCTCTCGCTTCACCCCGCTGCTCACGATGGGTGCTCCGCTGACCGCGCGCTGCTCGTAGGTGCTGGCCAGGAGCGTCCCGGCCGGCACACCGAAGCGCCCTCTGACCCGTCAGAGGAGGTGCCGGGCGAAGAACCGAGGTGAGTTCTCCCCCTGGAACGCCATGATCCCCGCGTGGTTGTTCAGGGCACGTCCACCGTCAAGTTGGTGCTCGTGGTGCGGAAGCCGAGCTTCTCGTAGAGGCGGTGAGCAGGATTCGCGGCGCTGACCGACAGTGCGATCCGGGCCAGGCCCTGGCCGGCCGCGTCCCGCAGCACCTTGCGTAGGAGGGCTGCGCCGAGCCCGACGTAAGCCGCGTCCGGGTCGCGGAAGACGTCCGCGACCCACGGCAGGCCCTCGCGGTCGGTGACGATCACACCGGCGATGACCCGGTCTGCCTCGTCCACGGTCAGGGCGCTGCAGGCCATCACGGGCCCGAGTACGCGCCCCGACAGCAGGGGTATCAGCTCCGTGGTCAGAGCTTCCTCGTCGCTGACCTCGTAGTGGTCTATGTGCCCGGGAGGAAACGCGGCGCGCCAGGCCGGGAACAGCGCGGTGGCATCACGGTCGCAGTGGACGTGGCGCAGGCCCGTGGCCGGGCTGGACACGTCCCAGGCGGGCGGGGGCGGGGCGGCGGCGAGGTCCCGGCTCATCTCATGGGCGTGGCGGATCATGCGGGCTCCGCGCCGGACGAGTTGGTCGCCCAGTTCCAGCGGGGCGGTGACGGTCCATCCGGACAGTTCGTCAAGAATCAGTTCCGCGGCGGCGGGGCCGGTCACCTCCGTGACCCGAGCCCAAGGGCGGCCCTCACGGACGCCCCAGCGGCAGGTCACCACCGGACGCCCGCCGTCATCGCTCAGGACCTGCCACCTCGGACCGCTTTGAGCCACGCGTGGATTTCCGTTCCTCGGTGGAGCACCGCTCACGACGGGTTCATCATGAGGATTCCGCTTCCGACCGGCAAGGGGATTTTCGCCGGGTCGGCGAGGCTTCCTGGCGATCACTCCGCCTTCCGTGGTCCGCGTCGCGTCATCCATCCGACGTGGCACCGCCGGCCCGGTAGCGGGCCTCGATCCCCGCCATCACCAGGGCGAGGCCTTCCTCGAAGTGCTGGTCGTAGTCCTCGAAGACCTCGGTGCCGGCCGCGGCCGACAGGGGGAAGTCGGCCATCAGTCGGGCCCGTTCTTCGACGTCGTAGCCCTCGCGACGCTCTCCCGGCAGGGGGTGGACGCCCTGCTGTTCGGTCACGAAGCCGAGGGTGTAGAAGAACGCCGTCGTGGTCGCGCGAACGGCCTGGGCCAGCGTGAAGCCCTCCCGCGTGAACAGGTGCAGGGTGCGTTCCATCTCGGCGGCGTGCGGGATGCCGGCGAACCGTGAGCCGCTGAAGACCTTGGCTCCGTCGCGATAGCCCAAGAGTGCCGTGCGCAGCCCACGGTTGACCGTCAGGAGACGCTGCTGCCAGGTGGTTTCGGCACGGTCAGCGAGGCCCTCGACCATGCGGCAGTACATCTCCGTCGCCATCTCGTCGAGCAGTTCCTGTTTGTTCTTGAAATGCCAGTACAGGGCCGGCGCCTTGACGTTCAGCTCGTTGGCGATGGCTCGGAGAGTGAGTCCGTCGAGTCCGAGCTCGTTGAGCAGCCGCAGAGCGGTCACGACAACCTGCTTCTTGTCCAGCTTGGGGGGTCTCTGGGTAGCCACGCTTGACAGTTTAACGCCGTTAAGGCCACTCTCGAAGCCCGGCACTTAACCGCGTTAAGGAGCTCATGTGATGTCAGGACCCACCGGCCGGGCCGAAACCCAAGTGGCAGACGTAGTCATCGTCGGAGCCGGACCAACCGGGCTGACCCTCGCCGTCGATCTTGCCCGCCGAGGGGTGGACGCGCTCCTCGTGGAACGATCCCTCGGGCTGTTCCCCGGATCGCGCGGCAAGGGAATCCAGCCCAGGACGAGGGAGGTGTTCGAAGACCTCGGCGTGCTGGACGCGATCCACTCGGCCGGCAGCCCCTACCCGCCGGGACTGATCTGGCGGGACGGCATCCCCACGGGCGAGCACCAGATGTTCGACCCGGCCCGGGCGAGCGAGGACTCACCGTACGCCGAGCCGTGGATGGTGCCGCAGTGGCGCACCCAGGAGATCCTGCTGGCTCGGCTGGCGGAGATCGGCGGAAGAGTCGACTTCGGAAGGGAGGTCCTCGCCCTCACCCAGGACGAGCAGGGCGTGACCGTGGAGTTCAACAACGGTCCCCGTGGGCGCGCCCGGTACGTGGTCGCCGCCGACGGCGGCCGTTCGACGGTGCGCCGCCTGCTCGGGATCACGATGGCCGGGCAGACCGTCGACCCCATGCCCCTGCTGGTGGCCGACGCCTCGATCACCGGAATCGACCGCGAGCACTGGCACTTCTTCCCACCACGCGGCAGCGAGGACGGCTTCCTCTCCATCTGCCCGCTGGCGGGAACGGCGGAGTTCCAGGTGGTCGCCCAGTTCACCGAAGGCACCCACGTCGACCTCTCGCTCGACGGCATCAGTGAGGTCATCTCCCGCCGCTCACACCTCTTGCGCGACAACGTGACCGAGGTGCGCTGGGCATCGGACTTCCAGCCACGCGCCGCGCTGGCACAGCGCTTTCGCGCCGGGCGGGTCTTCCTCGCCGGAGACGCGGCGCACGTCCACTCCCCCGCCGGCGCCCAGGGACTGAACACCAGCGTCCAGGACGCGTACAACCTGGGCTGGAAGCTCGGGGCGGTGCTGAAGGACGCGGCCCCCGACTCCCTCCTCGACACCTACGAGGAGGAGCGGCTTCCCAACGCCGCCGACATGTTGGGGCTGTCCACCCAGGTCCACCGCGGCGAGGTCCGCCGGGGCGCGGCCACCCAACAGCTCACTCTTGACTACCGGGGCCGCTCCCTCTCGACGGAGACCCGCGAGAACCTCCCGAAGGACGCGCTGCGCGCCGGCGACCGCGCTCCGGACGGCATACTCGACGGCGCGCGCCTCTTCGACGCGTTCCGCGGACCGCATTGGACGCTCCTGAGTGTCGGAGGCGAGGAGGCCGTCCTGCCACCCCTGCCCGATGCCGTCCACACGTTTCGCGTCCCCTGCTACTCCGCTTACGGCACCGGGGTCTTCCTCGTGCGGCCCGACGGCTACGTCGGCTGGGCGGGCAGAACGGCGGCGGGGCTCATGCCGTACGTGAAACGCGTGGGCGTGCGTTGAGTACGCACCCGCGATCGGCGCGTGCAGCGGCTCGCGACGCCCGCCAGGGCACCGCACGGCCGCACCACCCGTGCCCGAACGTGCGGAGTTGGCACCGAGCCCGCTGCCCACGTCAAACACGCCCGCGTGCCGGCACTACTCACCGGACGGGGCGAAGGCGCCGCTCCGCCCATCCGCGAGGCAATTTGTCACCGACGTACAAAAAAGGGCCGCAAGCATCGCGGCCCGACAGCTGAACAAAACGCTGCTCAGAGGGCAACTCCCTTCACCCTCCGAAGATTTCTTCAAGAACGACCAATCCGGATCCGCCCATGCTCCGAAGAGCCGGTCAAGACCCCGGCCATGGGGGTCGCTTCACACCCGGACTACCTGCGGGCCTCGAAAGGTGCAACCGGTGAGGGCCGCGGAACAGGAACGAACGTGATAGCCAAGCGCACCGGCAGCCTCGCGATACTCGCCGCCCTGGTCCTCACCACGGGCCTCTCCTCCCAGGCCGTCGCGGAGGAGGGCAAGGCGTACCAGATCGACCTGGAGCAGCTGAACGACTCGGGATCACGGGGTACCGCGATGCTCAGTCTCCGGGACAACCAGCTGACGGTGCAGATCGAGTCCGAAGGCATGGTTCCCGGTCAGCCTTCCGCCCAGCACCTCCACGGCTCCACCGACGGTCACGACTTCCACTGCCCCGATGCCAGTGACGACACCAACGGCGACGGTCTGCTCAACAACACCGAGGCGACCGTCGACTACGGCGACATCAACATCTCGCTCACCGTCACCGGGGACACCGGAGCGGGAAGCGGCCTGGCCGTGGACCGCATGCCGGTCGCGGACGCCGCGGGGAAACTGTCCTACAGCCGCACGATCACCGTCTCACAGGACGTGGTCGAGCACATCAAGGACCTCCACATCGTGCAGCACGGGATCGACCGCAACGACAACAACGAGTACGACTTCGAGGGTGCCGGGAAGAGCGAACTCGACCCCAAGTTGCCACAGGAGGCCACGGCTCCGACCAACTGCGGGATGGTGATGGGTGCCGCGGTGGGTTCGATTCCGGTGGGTGGCATCGAAACGGGGGGTGACCCCGCGCCGGGGTCGGCGCTGCCGACCGGGGCGATCGGCAGCGCGGCCCTCCTGTGCGTGGTGGCGGCCAGCGCAGCAGCCGTCATGCGGCGGCGCTCCGCGGCCACCACCAGCGCCGTGCGGGGCACCGGGAGCACCGGCGGTGCCGCGTGAGCCGAGCAGACGCCGTCGGCTCGTGGCACGCACCGCTCCGCCGGGGGGCGGCCAGAGCCCTCACCACCACCTCGGCGGCGGTGGCCCTCCTGGTCACCGGATGCGCCTCACCTGACAAGCCGGTCTACTCGGCTCCCCAGGCGCCCCCGGGGCAGAACGCGGCACAGGGACAGAACCCGTCGGAGGGCTCCACCTCGGGGAGCGGTTCCGCGCCGGGCACGCCCGACGGCGGCCTGGCCCGGTCGGCACCTGTTCGGGTCACCATCCCCTCGCTCAGTGTCTCCAGCGCGCTGGAGACACTGAGGCAGCGGAAAGACGGGGCGATGGAGACCCCGAAGGATCCCGATCTGGCGGGCTGGTACGAGCCGGGGCCCACGCCCGGCTCCCTTGGGCCGGCGGTCATCGCCGGCCACGTCACCTGGAACGGCGCGGCGGCGGTCTTCGAGAAGCTCAAGACCATGAAGACCGGTGACACCATCGAAGTCGCCCGCAAGGACGGGAAGACCGCCACGTTCGCCGTGGACCGCGTCGCCGAGTACCCGAAGGCCGCGTTCCCGACACTTGAGGTGTACAAGAACCTCGACTACCCGGGCCTGCGACTGGTCACATGCGGCGGTGACTTCGATGCGGATCGGCACTACTACCCCAACAACGTGGTGGTGTTCGCCCGGATGACGAGCGCAGGGTAGCTGCATGGCACCGTCGACCCGGCAGGCTGCACGCGTGCCCTCGTAGTCGGGTGCCGGATTACCCCGCCGTCCCACAGGACGCGGCTGCCTTCGTGCGCCGACCCGGGGCCCGGAGCGGTCCCGGGGTCCCCCTCGTACAGCAAGGGGTGGGTGGCGACGCCGTATGCCGCCTGCTGCTGCGCTGCACTCCAGCGCCACAGCAGGCGGCACGGCCCGTGCGAGTACACGGGCGGAGCCAGACCCGGCCGGAGGACCTGCTCCGGCGACAGCCGGCTTCACTCAGAGAGTGCGCCCCTCCGTGCGGCTGGTGGAGCGTCGGACCCTCCGTCGCCGTACCTGTCCAAGCCCCACCGCGGACGGTTGCGGTCCCGCCGCCCCCGTGGGGCCGCGTCGGGGCAAGGGATCCCCGGGAAGGCGACGGGGCAGGCGCAGCGGAAAAGCGGATGCGCACGACGGACATGGGTGGCAGGCTCCCTGCATGCCAACCGTCCAGACCTCCCCAGAAGTGTCCATCTCCTACGAGACCTTCGGCGATCCCCGCGATGCGGCCGTCCTTCTGGTGATGGGCTTCAGCGCTCAGATGATCGGCTGGCACGAGGACTTCTGCCGGTCGCTGGCGCAACGCGGCCGGTACGTGATCCGCTACGACAACCGCGACTGCGGGCTGTCCACCAAGTTCGATGCCCACCCCGTCGAGTTGGACCGTTTCATAGACGCCGTGCGCTGCGGTGACTCCGCTTCCGCCCTCGCTATGGCTCCGTACACACTCAAGGACATGGCTGACGACGGGCTCGCGCTGCTCACCGCCCTCGGAATCGAGCGTGCCCACGTGGTCGGGTCCTCGATGGGTGGCATGATCGCCCAGACGATGGCCCTGAGCCGGTCCGCCCGCGTACTGACCCTCACCTCGATGATGTCCTCGACCGGCGAGCCCGAGTACGGCCGGTCCAGCGCCGAGGCCCAGGCAGTGCTCTTCAGCCCGAAACCGTCTGATCGCGAGGGGTACATCGCAGCAGCGGACCGGGAACTGGTGTGGGCTTCCAAGCGGTACGGCAGCCCTGCGGCCCTGCGTGAGCTGGCAGCAGCCAGCTACGACCGCGCCTACTACCCGGCCGGAGTCAGCCGGCAACTCGCGGCAATGATCCTCGACGGCTCACGCGCCGCGGCCCTACGCGAGCTTCGGGTGCCGACCCTGGTGATCCACGGCCTCGACGACACCTTGATCGACCCCAGCGGCGGGGAGCGGACCGCAGAGCTGGTGCCCGGGGCGGAACTCATGCTGGTTCCCGACATGGGCCACGACCGCCCCCGGGAGCTCTGGCCAACGATCATCGACGCCGTGACGGCGCACACGAGCTGAGCGCCACGAGCCCTGCTCCTGCTCCTGCTCCTGCTCCTGCTCCTGCTCCTGCTCCTGCTCCTGCTCCTGCTCCAAGCGGCACCCTGCCAGGACATGTCCCTGCGCACGGGCGCCTCGTCGCGCCTTGGAGTTGCGCAGTGGGCCGCGCCCTCGCCCCACACCCACCCGTGACATGCCTCGCCCGCGGTTATGGCGCGGTCGCCGTTGTGCGCCGTTGGAGGGCGCTTTCCACGCATCGGGGTGAATGCGACGTGTCGCAGCGTTACGCGGACCTTCGCACCGGTTATCCCGCCGGATGTACGTCTGCTGTCCTTCGGGTCACGCACCAGGCGATGACCCGCCAGAGGGGCAGCCCGGTCATCCAGGAGCCGTAGTGTCCACACCCATGCCGTCGAGCTCGTCCGCCGCTCCGTGCGGGGCAGGCTCCAGGCCAGATCCCAAACGCCGAACACTGCACAGTTGTGTGGCGATACTGGCTTGTACGGGCGTCCTCGCCCTGCCCGTCGCCTTGGCGACACCTGCCCAGGCAGCCACGTACGTCCCCTGCGGAAACGTCTCGGCACTGGATGCGGCCATCGTGCAGGGCAACGCCGCCACGAGCACCTTCACCATCGCTCTGGCGCCGGGCTGCACCTACACCCTAGACAGCGCCTTCGCCGGGGACACCGGGCTCACACCGGTGACAGGGGACATCAGGATCGCCGGGTCCCGGTCGACCATCGCTCGCGACGCCGGTGCGGCGACCGAGTTCCGTGTCATGAAGGTCGAGACCGGCGCCACCCTGACTCTGAACAGCATCACCCTGGCCAACGGCAAGATCAACTCAAACGCCGGGGGCGGCATCCTGAACAACGGCACGCTGACTCTCAACGCCAGTAGCGTGCGCGATAGTTCCTCCAACCTCGGCGGTGGCCTGGCGACCGCGGGCCCCCTCCTCACCCTCAACTCCAGCACGGTGCAGAACAACTCCGGCTCTCTCGGTGGCGGTGTGCTGCTCACCGGACCCGGCAGCAAGATGGTCATCAACTCCAGCACCGTGCAGGACAACAGTGCAACGGGGCTTTTCGGTGGGGTCGGCACCGCTGCCCCCGGCAACGAGATCGTCATGCGCTCGACCACGATCAAGAACAACAGTTCGGCGGCGCTGGGAGGCGGGATCGGCGTCGGTGCAGCAAACAACACGGTCACAGCCCGCGGAGGCTCGATTACCGACAACACGGCTAACACCGGCGGCGGATTCGCCATCGGGGTGTCCGCCGCCCAGGTCACGCTGACGGACGTGACCGTCGCCCGCAACGAGGCAACCGGCGGGAACGGCGGGGGAGGCATCTTCAACTCAGCAGCACTCAAGATGACCGGCGGGTCGCTGCGTGACAACGTCGCCGCAGGGCCCGGCGGCGGCCTCAACCACAGCAGCGCGGACTCCGCCACCCTCATCGGCGTCACCGTCAGGGGCAACTCCGCCAGCGACGGCGGTGGCGTCTACCGGACTTCCGGACCGGTCACCGCACTCGGGAGCAGCTTCACCAACAACACCCCGAACAACTGTTCGCCACTGAATACCGTGGCGGGCTGCCGTAACTGAGGCCCTCGACACCTTCCACATCGCCCCTGCCCGCAAGACGAAACCGGACGAGCGACGGAGCCACGCCAGTGGCACCGTCGCTCACCGCATCCACCCTCCTGGCGGGCCGGGCGGGCATACCCCTCTGCTACTGCCAGCGGTACGGCTTGACCCTCGGGTCACGGGAGCAGGTGACCATGGTGCCGTTGGTGGCCTTCAGGGTGCGACCCCGATCCACCTTGGGGCAGAACTGGCCGTCGACCACGGGGTGCCCGTTGGAGGTGCAGGCGTAGCCGAGTTTGCCGTCCGGGCAGGTGGTCTTGGAGTTTTGGGCGGGCCGGGCCGTGGTGCGGACAGGGGTCGGGGTGCGGGTCTTGACCGGGGACGGGGTGGTCGTCGGCCTCGGTTTCGGGGCGCTCCGGGTAGGCGGTCGGTAGGCGGGGTCGTTCTTCTGGTGAAGGTAGCCGTGATGGCTGATCGCGCAATCCCAGGCAGTTTCGGCCAGCTTCAGGACGACCGTGGCGCCCGCGGCGACTCGGACCCCAGAGGCGGGGCTGACCTCGCACACACGCCAGTCGGCGTGATCCTTGGGCAAGGCCACGTCCTTGTGCCGAGCCATGACCCGCACACGTGCGGCGGGTAGCCCCGCCTCGGTGAGCCGGTCACGGATGGCGCCGTAGGCCTCGCCCTCAACTGTCGGCACCACCACGGAGGTCGGCGCCGTGGTGGGGGTCGAAGGAGCACGTCGGGTGCTCGTGTCGGAGGCGGTACCGCCCTCACAACCGGTCAGCAGGAGCGCTCCGAGGGCGGCAGCGGGTGCGAGTACGCGAAAGGCGTGCACGGGCGGGGTGCTCCGTTCCTTCGGGTGCGAGCGAGAAGCCGCAGGGGTGCCGATCGGGAACGCCGCCGCGGGACCGGAGGCTTCGGCACCGCCAGCGACATCGGATGCTCCGTCTTACGCTCAGCACCACCGCGCCCGCAAGACCCGGTGCGAGGTGCTTTCCGGGCCCCGTTCCGGGGAGCGGCGGCGCTGGAAGCCGCTCCCCCTCAGAGCGGGAGCAGTTCAGACGACCCAACCGTTGGTGAGGCCGAGGACCGCGGAGCCGTCGAGGTCGCTGAGCTTGGTGGCCACGAAGCCGCGCGCCCAGTCGGAGGTCTGGATCCGGAAGGCGGGCTCAGGAGCGGTGAGCGCCTCGATCACCGAGTCGGCGACCCCCTCGGCGCTCTGAGCTCCGTCGGAGAACTGCGCGATGGTGCGGTTGAGATAGGCGCTCAGCTGCGGTCCGTAGGAACCGGCTTCGGCGACGGCCCGCTGCGGATCGACGCCGACGTTGGTGACGAACTCGGTGGCTACGGCGCCGGGCTCGACCACGCAGACGGACACACCGTGCGCCGCTGCCACCGGCGCCAGGCTCTCCATGTAGCCCTCCGCGGCGAACTTCGCCGCGCAGTACGCCTCGTTGAAGGGCTGGCCGACCACACCACCGACGCTGGTGATGGTGATCAGTCGACCTCGGGAGGCGCGCAGGTGGGCCATGGCGACCTTGGAGACCTGCACGACGCCGAAGAAGTTGACCTCCATGACCTTGCGCACCTCGGCCACGGACTCGTTCTCCATGGTACCGAGGTGGCCCGCGCCGGCGTTGTTGATGACCGCGTCCAGCTGCCCGTGATCGGCGAGCACGCCTTCGACCGTGGAGACGATCGAGCTTTCGTCGGTGACATCGAGCCGGCGGATATCGAGCTCCACGCCCGCTTCGTCGGCGGCCTTGCGCAGGGCCTCGGATCGGCTCGGGTCGCGCAGGGTGGCCACCGTCTTCCAGCCGGCGCGGGCGGCGGAGACGGCTGTGGCCAGGCCGATGCCGGAGGAGGTTCCGGTGATGAGGACGACCTTGCTGTTCGAGGAGGACATGGGGGGAGCCTTCCGGTTTCGTTGGGCGAATTAAGTGCGTGTACACACACCATAACCTACTTACGTGCGTGTACACGCAAGCTAAGCTGATGACATGCCGAAGAAGAAACTCGAACAGGCGCAGATGCCCACAGCCGACTACGCCTTCTACGGTCTGGTCTGGGCTGGGACCGTGCTGACTGACCGAGTGGACCGGGCGCTGAGCAAGGCGCACGACCTGCCGGTCTCATGGTTTGAGGTTCTGCTCTGGCTCGCGTCCAGCCCGGACCCCGTCCCCGCCTCGGTCCTGGGCAACAGCACCATGCTCAGCCGTAGCCAGGTATCGCGAGTCGTCGATGCCCTCCAGGGCCGTGGCCTCGTCACCCGTACCCCCTCGGCCCGCGACGCCCGCTCTGTGGAGGTCGCCCTCACGCCCGAGGGCCACCGACTCTTCCGAGCCGCCGACGCCACGCGCCGCGAGTGCCTCGCCCCCGTCTTCACGGACCTCCTCAACGAGGAGGACCTGCAAGCGCTCGGCACCGTATGGCACAAGCTCAAGGCGAACAAGGGGGCCTGAAGAGCCCGCTGGTCGAACACGGCACGCGGGGGGTCAGCAGGGCAGCGTCAACCGGAAGGAGGTGCTTCCCGGGCTGCTGGTCACACTGATAGTTCCCCCGTGGGCGGTGACGACCGCGTGGACGATGGCCAGGCCCAAGCCGGTACTGCCGGTGGTACGCGAGCGCGCGTGATCCCCCCGCACGAATCGCCCGAAGACCTCCCCCAGCAGTTCCTCCGGAATCCCGGGCCCGTTGTCGCTCACGGTCACGCTCGCGTGTGTGGGGAGGGTGGACAGGGTGACGGTCACCTCGCTACCGGGCGGGGTGTGGGTCCGCGCGTTGGCCAGGAGGTTGCCGATCGCCTGCTGGAGGCGGTGGGAGTCCCCCACCACCGTGACGGGTTCTTCCGGCAGATCGAGCAGGAATCGATGGTCGGGTCCCGCAGCGCGGGCGTCGTCCGCGCTGTCCAGGATCAGCCGGGTCAGGTCGACGGGTTCACGTTCGAGGGGGCGTCCGGCGTCGAGGCGGGCAAGGAGCAGCAGGTCGTCGACGAGACGGCTCATGCGCTGCGATTCGGCGTCGATGCGCTGCAGGGCGTGCCGGACCTCGTCCGGGACGGGAGCCCGGTTGCGCAGGGCGAGTTCCGCGTGACCTCTGATGTTGGCTACCGGCGTGCGCAGTTCGTGGCTGGCGTCGGCGGCGAAGTGCCGCAGGCGTTCTTCGCTCGCATGCCGCTGGGTCAGGGCATGTTCCACATGGCCGAGCATGTGGTTCAAAGCGGTGCCCACCTGCCCCACCTCGGTTCGAGGGTCGGTGTCGGGTAGGGGTCCGGGCATGGCCACCTCTCCACTGGCCAACGGCAGTGCGGCCACCCGGGCGGCCTGCGCGGTGACACGCTGGAGGGGGCGCAGGGAGATCCGCACCCACAGGACACCAGCAACCCCGGTGGCCACCAGTGCCGCCGTGAACACCACGGTCTCCACGGCCATGAGGCGCTCAAGGGTCTCCTCCACGGCGTGCAGGGGCAGCCCGGTGACCAGGGTGTCGCTGTCCTCGCCGGATACGGCGATGACCCGGTAGGAGCCCAGCTCGGAGAGTTCGAGTGTGTGGCCTCGTCCGTCGACCGGGACGGCTGCCAGAGCATGGCGGTCGTCCGCGGTCAGATCAAGGGGGTGGTCAGTGGCGTCGTCCACGACGGCGGCTTCGGTGACACTCCCGTTCACGATGCGCGCACCGAGGGTGGATTCCGCCTGTCCGCGCGTGTCGGAGCTGTCTTCCTCCGGCGTGCCCCGATGTTCCAGGCTGGCGGCGAACCGTCCGCCCGAGGCGGTGAGCTGCTCGTCCAGACGACCCATCAAGAAGGCGTGCAAGGCGACCACCGTGGTGATGCCCACGGCGAGGCATGCCAGGGCGAGCAACCCGACGAGCCCGGCGGTGAGCTGGCCCCGCAGGGTGCGCGGCCACGGGCGCTTCACGAGGACTCCGGCTTGAGGACGTACCCGACGCCCCGCACCGTGTGGATCATGGGGGTGCGTCCATGGTCGATCTTCTTGCGAAGGTAGCTGATGTAGAGCTCCACGATATGGGCGCGGCCACCGAAGTCGTAGGCCCAGACGCGGTCGAGGATCTGTCCCTTGGACAATACCCGGCGGGGGTTGCGCATCAGGAACCGCAGAAGTTCGAACTCGGTGCGGGACAGGTCGATGGTGCTGCCGCCGCGCCTGACCTCCCTGGCCTCTTCGTCCATCTGGAGGTCACCGACCGTCAGCCAGTTCGTTCCCGACTGGGCCGTCATGCCGGCCCGCCGGAGCAGACCGCGCAGCCGGGCCAGGACCTCTTCGAGGCTGTACGGCTTGGTCACGTAGTCGTCACCGCCGGCAGTGATCCCGACGATGCGGTCTTCGACCGCGTCCCGGGCGGTCAGGAACAACACGCACACGCTGGGTGACTCGTGGCGCAGCGCACGCAGGATCTGCAGGCCGTCGAGGTCGGGCAGCATCCAGTCGAGGACGACCGCGTCGGGTCGGAACACCCCGGCGGTGTCCAAGGCCGTCCGCCCGTCCGAGGCGGTACGGACCTGCCAGCCCTCACCGGTCAGTGCCGCGGCCAGGACATCGGTGACATCGGGTTCGTCGTCGACCACCAGGACCCGTACGGGTTCTCCGTCGGGCCGGTGCAGAAGCGGTGGGGTGCGCAGTTCGTCCATGGTCCCTTCAGGATCTCCCGGGGTGGCCCGGCGCACGCTGCCGGGTAGCTGTGAGTTTCCTCTGAATAGGCGCCCGGTGGCCTCGGACGGCGGGGTTTTCAGAAGGTACGCAAAGGTTCGACGGTGAGGCTGATCCCGTCAGAGCGCCCCTGTTCCCGGAGGAACACACATGTCCACCATGGTCTCGCCCACGCCCTACGCGAGCCGCAGACGGCATCGACGACGACACGGTGCCGTCGTGCCGTTCCTGGTGCTCCTGGTCATCTGGGCAGGTGTCGCCGGGATGCTGGCGATGTGGTGGGCGGACACCCTCGCCGTGGTCGGGCTCGCGGACTGGCTCACGGAAGCCGGACGCATCACGGGACTGCTGGCCGGCTACGCCAGCGCGGTCCTGGTCGGCCTGATGGCCCGAGTACCGCCGTTGGACCACACTGTCGGCACGGACCGCCTGGCGCGCTGGCACGCGTTCGGCGGGCGGTGCACCGTCTCCCTGGTCCTCGCCCACACCTTGCTGATCATCTGGGGCTATTCACTGAGCGCCCACACGGACGTGGTACGCCAGAGCGCCACCTTGGTACTGGACTATCCGGACCTCCTCGCGGGCACTGCCGGATTCGCACTGTTCCTCGCCACCGGAGTCCTCTCGGCGCGTGCGGCACGGCGCAGAGTGAGCTACGAGACCTGGCAGTACCTGCACTTCGCAACGTATGCGGCCGTGTTCCTCGCGTTCGGCCACCAGTTGTCGAACGGCGCCACCTTCGCGGGCAACCTCCCCGCCCAGGTGGGCTGGTACGCGCTGTACCTGGGGGTGGCGGCGCTGGTCGTGTGGTTCCGCTTCGCCCTCCCCGTTCGCCGAGGCCTGCGCCACCGTCTGCGGGTGACCGCGGTGCACCCGGAGGCTCCGGGCGTGGTGTCCGTCCACTTCACCGGGCGGCACCTGGAGGAACTGGGGGGTGAACCAGGTCAGTTCCTGCGTTGGCGCTTCCTTACTCGTGAACTGTGGTGGACGGCGAACCCCTACTCGCTCTCCGCGCCCGCCCGCCCCGACCATCTGCGCATCACGGTGAAGGCGGCCGGCAGCCACAGCGCCGCCCTGGCCGGCCTCACCCCTGGCACCCCAGTCTGGGCGGAGGGTCCGTACGGCGGGTTCACCGCACGGCGACGTACCCGTACGAAGGTCCTGCTGGTGGCCGGCGGCGTCGGTATCACCCCGCTCCGGGCGCTTTTCGAGACGCTGCCCGGCCAGGTGACCTTGGTCTACCGGGCCCATGGCGTGGAGGACCTGGCGCTGCGGGCCGAGATCGACGCCATCGCAGCCCGCCGGCATGCCACCGTCCACTATGTCGTGGACCAAGCGGGCGCACCATCCACGCTGTTCACCGCGGAATGCCTCAGCAACCTGATACCCGATCTGGCCGGACACGACGTCTACCTCTGCGGCCCGCCCGGAATGACGCAGGCGGCCCATCGTGCGCTGCGCCGAGCGGGTGTCCCCCGGCGCCGGGTCCACCACGAGTCCTACACCTTCTGAGGAGCCCCCATGCGTAGAGCCGTCCTCGCCACTACCGGGATCAGCATGCTGGTCGTGGCCCTTCTCTCCCTCAAACCGCACCAGCCGCTCACCCTTGCCAACTCTGCCCCGCGCCCTTCCAACTCGTCATCCAGCCAGGCCACGACGGGCTCCTCAGGGGGCACAACACCTCGGAACGGGACGTTCACCGGGGACCCCGTGGACACCAAGTACGGGACGGTGCAGGTGGCCGTCACCATCTCCCAGGCAAGGATCACCAGCGTGCGGGTGCTGCAGGCCCCGGACCGAAACGGCCGGGACCGGCAGATCTCCTCCTACGCGCTGCCCCAACTGACCCGGAAGGCGATCGGAGCCCAAAGTGCACAGATCGATGCCGTATCAGGGGCCAGCTACACCAGCCAGGGCTACGTACAGTCCCTGCAGAGTGCACTGGACCAGGCCCATGTCTGACGTCGGGCAAGGGCTTAGGCACGTGGAACACGTGATGGGGACGGTCTTCTCCTTCGACATCCGGGACAAGCCGACCTCCGCGATCCGTGATGCGCTGCGTGCGGCAGTACGTCGCCTGCACGACGTGGACGCCGTCTTCTCCACGTACCGGTCGGACAGCCACATCAGCCGGCTCGACCGGGGTGAGATACGCCTCGCCGACTGCCCGCCTGAGGTGGACGAGGTGCTGTCCCTGTGCGCCCAGGTCACGCACCTCAGCGAGGGTTGGTTCAGCATCGTTCCCGGCGAGGTCCTCGATCCCTCGGGGCTGGTCAAGGGATGGGCCACCGAGGCGGCTTCCCAGTTGCTCTACGAGGCAGGCGCACAGCACACCTGCGTCAACGGTGGGGGTGACCTCCAGATCCGTGGATCGGCCGCACCCGGCGTGCCCTGGCGGGTCGGCATCGCTGATCCGCTGCGACCCGGCGCACTGGCCACCGTCATCACCACCCGGCACGACCTTGCCGTCGCCACCTCCGGGATCACCGAACGCGGGTCCCACATCATCGACCCGCACGGTGGCGCGCCCGCGACCGGGCTCGTCTCCCTCACCCTCATCGGACCCCGGCTGACCCTGACCGATGCTTTCGCCACCGCTGCCTTCGCCAGGGGACCGGGCGCGCGAGACTGGCTGGAGACGCTGGACGGGTACGAGGCGCTCGCCGTCCTGCCGGACGGCAGTACGTGGCGGACGACGGGGTTCAGCCAGCACGGAACCTGAGGTGGCCGCCCGCGCCGCGGCCACCTCAGCCGTGCCGGGTCGGTGTGTTCCACCACCGCAGGACGGAGCGACCGTGTCCATCACGCGACGGGTCAACCCAGACGGCGCAGGGGACTTCCGGCCAGGAAGGCCACGATGTTCTCGACGGCCTGGCCGTAGTAGCTCTCGTAGTTGGCACGTGAGACGTAGCCCAGGTGGGGCGTGGCCAGAAGCCGTGGCGCCGTGCGCATCGGATGGCCGGCCGGGAGCGGCTCGATATCGAAGACGTCGACAGCCGCTCCGGCGATCGCACCCGTGTGCAGGGCGTGTAGGAGCGCGCCCTGGTCGACGATGGCTGCCCGGGAAGTGTTGACCAGATAGCTGGAGGAGCGCATCAGCGTGAACTCGTCGGCGCCCACCAGGCCTCGGGTACGGTCGCCGAGCGCGAGGTGGATGGAGACGAAGTCGCAGCATCCCAGGAGCTCTTCCTTGGATGCGGCACGGCCCACACCGACCTCTTCGGCTCGCGCCTGGGTCAGGTTCTGACTCCACGCCAGGACCTCCATGCCGAAGGCCAGGCCCACCTGGGCCACCCTGCTCCCGATCTTTCCGAGACCGAGGAGGCCAAGACGGCGTCCGTACAGATCGGCACCGAGGCCGGTCTGCCAGCGTCCTCCGCCGCGGAGCGCTTGGGACTCGGGCACGATCCCCCTTGCGAGGCCCAGAAGTAGCGCCCAGGTCAACTCCACTGGCGCGGTGGAAGAACTCGTGGTGCCGCATACCGCGATGCCCTGGCGTTTCGCGGCATCGAAGTCGATGACGGAATTGCGCATCCCGGAGGCGACGAGCAACCTCAGCCTGGGCAGTCGGGCGAGCAGGCTGGCGGGGAAGGCAACCCGTTCCCGGAGGGTGACCACGATGTCGAAGTCGGCCAGCGCCAAGGCACGCTCTTCTTCGGTGGCAAGGTGCTCGTGGAAGGTGACGACCTCCACCTCGTCCTTGAGGCTGGACCAGTCTGCGACGGAGAGGGCAACGCACTGGTAGTCGTCGAGCACGGCGCAGCGGAGTGTCATATCAGCTTCCCCCATGGGCGGTTCTATCACTTGCCCCGTGCATCACGGGCCGAAGGAACGGTGTACCTACCCCCGGTGTGCTCGTCGGGAGCACGGCTGGCAGCCTGCAGACTAGATCATCCCGTTGAGCCGTCGCCGGCCGTGGAAGGGAGTCGGCGGGCCGAGGAGTACGCCCGCGTTCGACGCCGAAGCATTCGGGCGACACCACGCCGTCGAGCGGTGCGCCGCCCGGCTCCAGCAGTGCGGTCTTGGGGTACGGACGGACAGTCTCGCCAACGCACACGGGGCCGCACCGCGCCTCTGAAGAGGACGGCCCGGGTCGAATAGCCCACCGACCCGGGCCGACTTGCTGGCCGATCCCAAGGAAAAGGAAGGGGACGGTCAGGAAACGGACCTACGCCTGCTGGCCTGCCGGGGCGGCTGGTGGGCGCCGCGTCACGCTTTCGTTCACGACCCGGGCGTCTCGGCGCCGGCGGGGAAATGAGGCCAGGTAACACCCCACGCTGAACAGCAGGATGGACACACTGATGCCCACGAGGAGCAGCCCGAGGGGGCCCAGACCTGAAAGGGTTCGCATCATGCCCATGCCGCCGTTCGGGAGGTGTACGAGCGCCAGAGGGAGGAACCCATCCAGTAGGTGCGGATCAGCTGGAACACCAACTCGGGGATCAGGAGGCCACAGACCAGCATGGCCTTCCAACCAAGTGGGACCACCCTGAGCGCCGAGAACACCGACCACACGAGCAGCAGGCCCAACCACAGGGGATCGCTGACCAGTTGCCCCTGCTGCACGGACTGGGCCACCCACACCCCAAGCCAGCCCAGACTGTACGAGAAGCCTAGGAGACCCAGGACGTACTGGACGATGGACAGTCTCGTATGGGGCGTCCAGCCGCGTTGACGCATGATGTCCAGGGTCCCGCGCACCCAGCGCTCCCGCTGCTTCACCAGGTCCCGTAGCCGGGGCATCAAGTCGGTGTACGCCACGCAGTACTGGTTGGCAGTCACCGACCAGCCGGCCTCCTTGAGGGCCAACGTGGTCTCGTAGTCCTCCACCAGGTTGCCGCTGTGCTGCCAGAACACCTCATCACGGGCATCGACCAACTCCTGGAGCGCGGCCGTTCGGTAGAACGATCCAGCGCCAGCCATGGTGTGCACGGTGCTACGCGATCGCGTATAGGCGTACCGCCCGTACTCGATGATCTGCATGCCGGCCAGATACCGCTGCCAGGCCGTCCGCCAGAGACCGCGTCTGCCGTAGCACGTGGCGCTCACTCCACCGAGTCGCGGGTCCGAGTCCATCACCAGCTTGGCACGTGCGATGAACTCGGGGTGCAAGGTGGTGTCCGCATCCATTACGAGGACGTATCGGGCGGCCCGGGCAAGCCCACCGGAGCCCGCCGCAAGCTGGGCGAAGCCGTGGTTGAGCGCTCCGGCCTTCTTGTGCGGGTTGTCCGGCAGGCACTCCACTTGAGTGCGGGGCACTCCGGGTTGGGCCGCGAATTCACGTGCGATGCGCTCGGTGTCGTCGGTGGAGTTGTTGACGACGACCACGATCAGGTCGGGGCGGTGACTCTGGGCGGCCACGGACTCCAGAGAGGTCCGTATCTCGGCTTCCTCGTTGCGGGCGGGGATCACGACGACAGTGTCATGGACCGCTTCGCGATGTGCGTTCAGCAACGGTGCCGACAACGCATGGGCAGTGGTGAATTGGGGTGTTTCCGCGGCAGCAGACGCGCCAGCGGGGGCGGGCGTCCGGGAAGTGAGCAGGGCGGTCCCTGTCTCAGCCATGAGGGGTCTCCAGTCGGGCATGGATCGAAAAGTCCAGCACACGACGCTGTGTACCTGGTTCACCTGGCAGCACTCATGATCACATGGCCGATGGTGCTGGCGGCCGGCGGTACCGGCATACGGACGGGTAAACCCCGTGGAACTTTTGGTGCATCAACTCCGATGATTGCTTGCGCACATGCCCAAGACGTCGACTTTGAGCCAACGCCCCGGGGACGGCGAGGGATCCCCCAGGGGTCGCGTGGGCGACTGCTTCAGCACCCACTCACCCGGGATGCGGGGCGGGCATCGCGGCCGAACGGTGACCGTGGACTCCCTCCCACCCCACCCGGCAACCAATCTGATTCCGACGGCGGAAGTCCCCCGGGACAGCCCTCCGTTTCCACTGACGAACAGCTGCACCTTCCTGCTGGCCGCAGAGCCAGGACCTCGCCACGTATGGTTAGGTTTCATGCGAAATTGGATGTTTGGCGGCATTTACGGCACAGTCCTGGCGAGTGCTCTGCTCGCGGCCCTACAGAACGAAGGAGAACGTTTCACACCGGAATACGATGCTGCCTGGATCCTGGTCACGGCAGTGGCGTCAGGACTGGTGCACGGGTACGCACATCACATGTCGACCCATCACACGGGGAGCGCGTCGGTCCGCTGGCGGCGTCTGGGACGGGCACTCGCCGAGGAGTGGCCCCTGGTCGTCGCGTGCACGCCCACCGTGGCGCTACTGCTGATCGCAGGGGTCAACGAATGGAGCCAGGGGTCGGTCACGACGTTCGGGCTGATCATGAACGCCCTCCTTCTCGGCACCTGGGGCACGCTGGCCGCACTCAAGTCGGGCTACCGGCGAGGTTCGGCAGTGCTCGTCGGCGCCGCCGACGCGGCAATCGGCCTCGCCATCGCGATCGCCAACGCACTCATCAAATAGGACGGGACACCAAGGGTCTGGGGGAAGCCAGGCCCGCCGGCCCACATACGACCGCCCATGCCGGCGGGTCCCCACCGCGCGGGCCTTCAGGGCGAACCGTGAAGCCGTACGTGCCCTCCGGTTCGCCCTGAAGGCGGGCGCGGTAGCGGGGGCCACAACTGCCGATCACGGTTCCCCACGACGCTTCGGTATTCTGGTCCCCGGCACAATCGCAGCGCTCACCACGGCCACCGCGGCCGTACTCGGTGGGTCCGCGAGGGGCGGTCATCGGCATCGAAGGCGGCGATCCCCCCGATCTCACCGGACCGAACCCGTTCACACCGGGACTCTCCACCGCAGGCGACGGGATGACGGAAACGATGGGCACGGACCGGCTTTCGGAGGTTCTGGACGCGACCTACAGCTGTCTGGCCAGGTACGGGGTACGACGAACCACCATGGACGACATCGCCGCGACCATGGG
>NZ_JBIAGC010000063.1:0-22675 GCF_042869595.1 Streptomyces sp. NPDC006879 | reverse complement strand
GGCGGGCGCGCCCCCGCGCGGGGGGCGGGCCCGGCCCGGCCCCCCCCCCCCCCCCCCCCCCCCCCCCCCCCCCCCCCCCCCTCTTCCGCGGTTCTTCCGCGTTTCCTTCTGGGCCCGTAGGCCGGTTTACCGTCCCCGGACCGCGCGCTCGGCCGCGAAGACGTCCTCCAGCCGGTAGAGCAGTGCCCTGCCCTGCCGACCGGCGGGCGTCAGGTGACCGTGCTGGACCCATTTGCGGATGGTGGCAGGGACCACCCCGGCCTCGGTGGCGGCCAGGGCCGCGTTGATCAGCGCGGTGGATGCGGTGGCGGTGTTCATCGGCGCACTCCCTCGTCAGCGGCGTCCATGGAGGCGTGCAGTTCGTGCCGGTGGCCGCCCGAGACGGCGGTCAACGCCTCCCAGTCGCCTTCGTGCCACACGTGTCGGTACGCCGGATCGGCGCGGCAGTCACACTCGGCATCGGCGCAGCGGCAGGCCGGGTTCACGCAGAGCACGGCGCGCCGGGCGGGGAAGGCGCGCAGGGAGACCGAATCACACCACGGGCAGCGTCCGCGCACCCTGACCATGGACTCCGTGTCGCCGAGCGCACGGGCGCAACGACGGGCCATCCGGCGCGTCTCGTCGCGGATGTGCCGCGCGAGGTCAGGCTGGTCGCCGGCCGGGCCGAGGAGGCCCGCGATCCTCGCCAGCCGCTGCGGCACCCGCGCCTGACGGGGGCGGCCGAGTCCGAGTGCGGCGTGCACGGCCTCGTCGAGTTCGATGACCCCGTCCGTGATGTCGCGGATGGCGTCGGAGACGTGCAGGCGCAGCGGGGCGGTGCTGTGCCCCGGCACGGCCAGACCGTGACGCTGCTGCACGAGGAGCGCCTCACGCCTTTCGGCGCGCAGCAGTTCGGGGTCGGGGAGGTGGCCGGTGCAAGGTGACCGGCGCCCGGGTGCGAGTTCCGTGAGGAGTTCGGGGAACTGGCGCAGCAGCGCTTCGATCCAGAGTGCTGCGTCATCGGTGGGCGTGGGCACGGGTCCTCCCGGGAGGTGTGATGGGGCCGTGGGGCGACGTACGGGGTGGTGGGTGGACAGGCGTAGCTCGCGTACGTGATGTGTACGGGTCACGTCTGCTCGACCGGGTACGACGCCGAGGAAGTAGCGCGCGAGGGCGCAACAGCGTCATCACTCAGCCGTACGGGTCGACCATTGCGCCACAGGCGCCCGCCGCTCACTCCGTCGAAGAAGCTCTCCGCCGGCGCCACCGCCTCGATGCAGCGCGCCACGACCGGGCAGCGTCGGCAGGCCACGAGGGCGGGCCGGGCCTCGGACTCCCGGCGCGCGAAGACGATCCCGGGGGGCAGGGAGGAGCAGGCGGCGGCAGCGCGCCAGCCGAAGAAGTCGAGCGCTTCGGCAAGAGAGGGCCTCGAAGAGTGCGGCGCGGGTGATCCGGAGGGGGCTCCGGGGATAGCCATGGCGACGGCTCCTGTTCTCTGCGAGTTCGTTGCGGACTCGCACACTGACACGTTGCGCGCGCGCTCGCAACTTACCTAGCCGCCTGTTTTCTCGAATTTACAGCGTGCGCGCGCACCAGCACGTATTTCCGTGCGCGCAAGCGCGATATCCTGAGGCCCGCTTCGGAGGGAGGCGACAACCCATGACCGCCAATGATCTGGACCAGTTCGCCGCCTGGGTCGAGGATCTGATCCGCCGCCGCGGCTTCGACATCGACAGCCCGCGAGGCGGCGGGAAGTCACGACTCGCCGACGAGGCGGGAGTCCACCGCGCAGCCATCACCCGACTTCTCCAGCGGCAATCCATGCCGGACCTGGAGACCACCCGCCGCCTCGCGCACGTCCTGGACGTCCCGGTGCGCGACATGCTCATCCGCTCGGGCCGCCTGACCGAGACCGACCTGCCGCTCCCCCAGCCGTCGGCGCCCGGCCCAGCCCTGGCCAACCGCCGACTCACCCTGGAGGAAGCGGCGGCAGGGCTCGGGATTCCCGTCGAGCAGCGGGAGATGTTCATGAAGGTCGCAGCGCAGTTCTTGCCGCCCTCACCTGCCCAACGGGCCCCGCTGGCACAGGATTGAGGGCGCGTCAGCGGGGCCGAATCCCGTTGGCCGAAGTGTCTCGTTAAGCTGTCACAGCCTGCCCCCTCTGCTCACGCAGGCAGTAACGCCCCCCGGAACGCGTTGGCATGCGTCCCTACCGGTGCGCCAGTCGGTGCGCCGTTAGGGACGCGCTGCTGGACGCATTGCGACGCGTGGGCGGGATTGGCAACGATGGGACGCGAGCGAGAAATACGCACGGCAGAGGGCGACGGGCCCTCTCGCACCATGGGTGACGGCGACGAGACAGTGGCCGGCGCCGGAAGGGCGGCGAGGGCAGAAGGTCCCAGAGCAACAGGGGGTACGGGGGAGCAGCAGACCACAGAGGTCGAAGAGTGGGGTGCGGGCCTGGAGGGGGCGGGCACCGAGGCGAGCGAGGACCTACCAGGCCTGCTGGCCCAACTGGGGCGGCTCCTGGGGGAGCGTTCACCCAGCGACGTGGCCATATTGCTGCGCGAGGACATCGAGCGACGGGAGTTGCGGGCCTACGCCCACGGCTGGCAGGACGCGGCAGCCGAATACGGTCCCGCCCTGGAGGAAGCACGGCTGGGCCGCACCCGCCCGCTCCGGCTGGTGGGGCGCACTCCCGGCCAGGCGGCGGTGATCCCCTTCCCGCAGGCGCGGACCGAGGAGGCTCCGCCGCGGCCCTCGACGGGCGGGGACGGGCCTTCGGAGCCGGCGGCGGCCGGGGACGCGGTGGCTGCGGAACGGGGCCGCAGCGCGCCCCGGAGCAGGGCCCGCGCCGGTCCTGCGGTGCCCCGACGCGGCGCGGGCGCACCGGAGGCCGAGGACACGGCCTCGGACACCAGGCCCGCCGAGGCGCCGGGCCTGGTTCCCAAGAGGCGCACATCCAGGGTTCCGACGATCCCGCCCCTCACTCCCCCGCGCCGGCGCCGCCGCGCGGGCCAGGGAGCTGCGGAGGGAGGCGCGCGGGCGGCCGAGGAGGGCCCGGAGGGGCGCTGAGGGGCCGGGCCGCCCGTCCGGTGCGGCCCGGCCCCTCGTCGCCGCACCGGTACCAGCCCGGTGAGGTCTGCGATGCCGCGACGGACTGAGGCGGGCTCGGCGCCTTACGGGGTCGGCTGCCGGACGCGGCACCCTGCTACGTCCCGGGGACGAGGCGGCGGGGCGGGCAGCCGACCGTTGCCGCCACCCGGGCGAAGGCCCCGGGGACCGCACAACAGGACGAGGCCGTGACCTCCCGTCCGGGAAGGCCACGGCCTCGCTGGTTCACCACTGGTGCGCGGTTGCGGAGCGTAGTACGCCCGCCTCCTTGACGTACTCGGCTGTCAGCCCAGGCGCTCGACCAGCGCGCGGTACTCGTCCCACAGTTCCTTGGGGGTGTGGTCGCCGTAGGTGTTGAGGTGCTCGGGGACCAGGGCGGCCTCCTCGCGCCACACCTCCTTGTCGACGGTGAGCAGGAAGTCCAGGTCCTGCGCCGACAGGTCCAGGCCGTCGGTGTCGAGCGACTCGGCGGTCGGCAGGATGCCGATGGGGGTCTCCACGCCCTCGGCCTTGCCCTCCAGCCTTCCGACGATCCACTTCAGGACCCGGCTGTTCTCACCGAAGCCCGGCCAGACGAACTTGCCCGCGTCGTTCTTGCGGAACCAGTTGACGTAGTAGATCTTCGGGAGCTTGGACTGGTCCTTGTCGGCGCCCACCTTGATCCAGTGAGCCATGTAGTCGCCCATGTTGTAGCCGCAGAACGGCAACATGGCAAAGGGGTCCCGGCGCAGTTCGCCGACCTTGCCCTCGGCGGCAGCGGTCTTCTCGGAGGCGATGTTCGATCCGATGAAGACGCCGTGGTTCCAGTCGAAGGACTCGGTGACCAGCGGCACCGCGGACGCCCGACGACCACCGAAGAGGATCGCGGAGATCGGGACGCCCTTGGGGTCCTCCCACTCGGGCGCGATGGTCGGGCACTGCGAGGCGGGGACCGCGAACCGCGCGTTGGGGTGGGCCGCGGGGGTGGGCGACTGCGGGGTCCAGTCGTTGCCCTTCCAGTCCGTCAGGTGGGCGGGGGTTTCCTCGGTCATGCCCTCCCACCACACGTCGCCGTTGTCGGTCAACGCGACGTTGGTGAAGACGGTGTTGGCGTACATGGTCTTCATGGCGTTGGCGTTGGTGTGCTCGCCGGTGCCCGGAGCCACGCCGAAGAACCCGGCCTCCGGGTTGATCGCGTACAGCCGGCCGTCCTCACCGAAGCGCATCCAGGCGATGTCGTCGCCGACGGTCTCCACGGTCCAGCCCGGGATGGTGGGCTCCAACATCGCCAGGTTGGTCTTGCCACAGGCGCTCGGGAAGGCGGCGGCGATGTACTTGGGGCCGTCCGACTCACCCTGCGGCGGGGTCAGCTTCAGGATGAGCATGTGCTCGGCCAGCCACCCCTCGTCGCGGGCCATCACCGAGGCGATGCGCAGTGCGTAGCACTTCTTGCCGAGGAGGGCGTTGCCCCCGTAGCCCGAACCGTAGGACCAGATCTCGCGGCTCTCGGGGAAGTGGGAGATGTACTTGGTGGAGTTGCACGGCCACGGCACGTCGGCCTCGCCCTCGGCGAGCGGCGCGCCGAGGGTGTGGACGGCCTTGACGAAGAACCCGTCGGTGCCGAGCTCCTCCAGGACCGGCTGACCCATACGGGTCATGGTGCGCATGGCCGCCGCGACGTAGGCGGAGTCGGTGATCTCGACGCCGATCGCGGACAGCTCCGAACCCAGCGGGCCCATGCAGAACGGGACGACGTACATCGTCCGGCCCTTCATCGAACCGCGGAAGATCCCCTTCTCGCCGGCCGTGCCGATGAAGAGCTCCTTCATCTCCGCCGGGGCCTTCCAGTGGTTGGTCGGGCCCGCGTCCTCTTCCTTCTCGGAGCAGATGAAGGTGCGGTCCTCCACGCGCGCGACGTCAGAGGGGTCGGAGGCCGCGTAGTAGGAGTTGGGTCGCAAAGTGGGGTCGAGCTTCTTGAAGGTGCCCTTGGACACGAGCTCCTCACACAGGCGCTCGTACTCGGCCTCGGAACCGTCGCACCACACGATGCGGTCAGGCTCCGTGAGGGCAGCGATCTCGTCGACCCAGGAGATCAGCTCCCGATGCCGGGTAGGCAGGGTCGTCGGGGAAGTGGGAGCCGCGTTGTCGCGCGCCACGGTTGCTCCTTGTTGAGGGGTTTTTGGTGATGTGCCCCTTGGGGGCTGCGACCCGGACGCTTCGCGCTCCGCTCATCCGGTGTCGACCGCACTCATCTGATCATCCGCGCCAACCGCCCATCTGTCCAGAGGCCCTCTCACCTGAGCGTGGACATTCCCGTGTGAGCATCGCCACTCACCCCGGTCGGGGCATTCGACCCAACCGCTACCTACGGACCCGTAGGTAGCATGAGCGCATGACAACAGAGGTGATCGTCAAACCGAAACTGCGAGGCTGGCTCCACGCCGGGATGTTCCCCGCCGTCGTGATCGCCGGTCTGGTTCTGATGGCCTTCACCAAGTCCACCACGGCGCGTGTCGCCTGTGGGGTCTACGTCCTCACCGCCTGTCTGCTCTTCGGCATCAGCGCCCTCTACCACCGGGGCAACTGGGGCCCACGGGGCGAAGCGATCCTGCGCCGGCTCGACCACGCCAATATCTTCCTGATCATCGCCGGTACCTATACCCCGCTGACGATCCTCCTCCTCCCCAGCTCCACCGGACGGCCCCTCATGTGGGCGGTCTGGCTGGCCGCCGCAGCCGGCATCGCCTTCCGCGTCTTCTGGGTGGGAGCACCCCGCTGGCTCTACACGCCCTGCTACATCGCGATGGGCTGGGCCGCCGTCTTCTTCCTACCGGACTTCCTGCGCACCGGCGGCATCGCCGTCCTGGTGCTGGTGATCGTCGGCGGACTGCTCTACAGCGCGGGCGGAGTGATCTACGGAATCAAGCGCCCCAACCCGAGCCCGCGCTGGTTCGGCTTCCACGAGGTCTTCCACTCCCTCACCCTGGCCGCCTTCGTCGTGCACTACGTGGGCATCTCCCTGGTCGCCTACCAGCACGCCTGAGCACCGCCCGTCGGACGACACCGGGGAGCCCCCGCCCCAGACCCGAGGCCGCCCGCTCAGTCCCGAACGGCCCCGACCTCCTCGGCCAGCACCGCCCGCTCCGCCGTCGGAGCCGCGCACACGAACTGCCGGCACACGTAGGCCGCCGGCTGCGTGCCGAGCAACGGACGCCCCCGCAGCAGCGGGAACTCCTCCTCCCCCGCCGGAACCTCGCCGCCCACCGCGACCACCGCACCTGGCGCAGTGCCCAACAGCGCCACCCGGTGCAGCAGAGCAGTGCCCGGATCCCGGTGCGGTCCCACGACGGCCACCTCTCTCGGGCCGTCCAGCAGGGCCTCCGCCACCGACAGCCCCCACCCCATGAACCGCGGAGCGCGCGGTCCGAGTGCCCGCACCACCCCGAGCGCCCGCTCCGCGGCGCGCCGATGGGCCTCGGAACCGGTGTGCGCCGCGTAGGAGAGCAGGGCCCCGGTGGCCGCCGTCCAACCGGCCGGCGCCGCGTTGTCCGTCGGGTCCTGTGGCCGCCTGATCAGCTTCTCCGCCTCGTGCGCGGTGTCGTACAGCGAGCCGTCCTCGGCCGTGAACTGGTCCAGCACCAGGTCAACCAGGAAACCCGCGAACTCCAGCCACACGCCCTCGCCGCTCACCGCGGCCAACGCCAAGAAGCCCTCCGCGACGTCCCCGTAGTCCTCCAGCACCCCCGCATGAGCACCGGACACCCCGTCGCGACTCGTCCTCGCCAGCCGCGCCCTGCCGTCCATGTGCACCCGTACCAAGAGGTCGGCCGCCTCGGTCGCCCGTTCCACCAGGTCGGGACGGTCGAAGTAGGCGCCGGCCTCGGCCAGCGCGGCGATGGCCAGACCGTTCCAGGCAGCGATGACCTTGTCGTCCCGAGCAGGTGCCGGGCGCTGCGCGCGCGCCGCCGACAGCCGCCGGCCGATCGCCGCGGCCCGCTCCGCTGACACCTCGGGCCCGCCCGAGGGGAGCTGGAGCACCGAGGATCCACGCTCGAAGGTGCCCTGGTCGCTGACGCCGTAGTACGCGGCGGCGAGCGCCGCGTCCTCCTCGCCCAGCACCTCCCGCAACTGCGCGGGCGTCCACACGTAGTAGGCGCCCTCGACATGCCGCCCCGAGGCGTCCTCACTGTCCGCGTCCAACGCCGAGGCGAAGCCGCCCTCATGGGTACGCAGCTCGCGCACCATGAAGTCCGCCGTCTCCAGGGCCACCCGGCGTGCCAGCTCAGAGCCGGTCGACCGCCACAGGTGGGCGTAGGCCCGGCACAGCAGGGCGTTGTCGTAGAGCATCTTCTCGAAGTGCGGGACCAGGGCGCCCTCCGGACGCTGCCGCAGCACGTAGCGGTGGAAGCCGCCGCCGACCTGGTCGTAGAGGCTGGAGCGGGCCATCGCCTCACAGGTCCTCTCCGCCATCTCCCGGGCGCCGAGCGACCCGGTGCGGGCATGGTGACGGAGCAGGAACTCCACCACCATGCTCGGCGGGAAGCGGGTGTCCCCGCCGCCGAACCAGCCGCTGGCAGGGTCGAAGTCGCGGGACAGCTGGAGCAGTGCGGCGCCCTGGGACTCCTCCGTCGGCACACCACCCTCCGGCACGCCGAAGGACCGGCCGGCCAGGTCGCGGGTGATCCTCTGGGCGACTTCCGCCACCTCCTGCGGCCTCCCCTCCCAGGCGGCCCGCACCCCCTCCAGGACTTCCAGGAACGAAGGTGTCCCGTGACGGGGCTCGGGCGGGAAGTAGGTGCCGAAGTAGAAGGGCTCTCCGTCGGCCGTCATGAAGACGGACATCGGCCAGCCGCCGTGCCCGGTCGCCGCCTGCACGGCCTCCATGTACACGGCGTCGACGTCCGGGCGCTCCTCGCGGTCCACCTTGATGCTGACGAAGTGCTCGTTCAGGTACGCGGCGGTCCGCTGGTCCTCGAAGGACTCATGGGCCATCACATGGCACCAGTGATCGTCAGGCTAAGTGGCACGACGAATAACCCACCGAGAGAAAGATGGGAACGTCGCGCCGCTTGGCCTCTTGCATCGCCTCCTCTCCCCATGGCCACCAGTCCACAGGATTGGAGGCGTGCTGGAGGAGATAGGGCGACTGGGAGTCTGCCAGTCGATTCATGCTCCCATCGTTGCACGACGAGGATCGCGGCGCGTGACCATCTGTGCACGAAGAACGGCTGCCGCAGACCGCCGGAGTCAAGGTTCTGGGCGTCAACATCGCCCACGCGCGCATCCGGGCCCTGGGCGAGCAGGCCATGGCCATCCTGAAGACCTGGCGCCTGCTGCGCAAACTCCGCTGCAGCGCCCATCGCATCACCAGGCTCGTCCAGGCCGTCCTCACCCTGCACCTGAACTGCACAAACTGAGGTAGGCCGTCGCCCTGCACCACTCCTCGACCTGAGGATAGAAAAGGCTCCCATTCTCAACCCCTCGGGACTTGAAGGTTCGGATGGAGTCCTGTCAAGCGGCGGCGAGTAAGCGGACCGGCTGCCCCTCGATGCATGTCCACCTCAAGCCGGGCAAACCACCCAGGTGGCGCGCGGCCCTGACCGTCGACCAGTTCGCCGGGAAGCAGGAAAGCCCTCTCTATGTAATAGAGCTTGTCCTACACTCTGAGCATGAAGCCGACCCGAGCCGGAACTACCGAGAACATCTCCGTGTCCATGCCCACCGAACTGGTCAGCGAGCTCCGTTCCCGAACCGGCCGCCGCGGGCTGTCCGGCTACATCACCGAGGCCGTCAGGCACCAGCTCGCCATGGACGGGCTCGCCGAGATCGTGGCGTCCCACGAGGAGGAGCACGGCGCGCTCACGGAGCAGGAGATCGAAACCGCTCGTCGCGAGCTGTTCGGGGACGTGAACGCCGAGGATGCGGAGCGGGGCGCCGCGTGAAGGAGCAGCCGGCCCGCTCGCTGGTGCTCGACTCCGAGGCGCTCGCTCTGCTCCTGCGCAACGACCGCGGTATGGCGGCACGCATCGAGGCATCGCGGCAGGCCGGGGTTCCCGTCCGCGTGTCCGCGCTGACCATCGTCGAAGCCGTACACGGGAAGACCGATCTTGCACGCTTGAAGTGGGTGCTCTCCCGGCTGGGGGTGGAACCGGTCAGCCAGGAGGACTCCCTGACCGCCGTGAGGCTGCTCCAGGACGCAGGCGGGCTGCACGGACACAAGTACGCCATCGACGCCCTCGTCGCCGCGCTCGCGCTCCGCGTCCCGGCCCCCGTAATCGTTCTGTCCTCCGACCGGGACGACTGGTCGAAGCTCTGCGGGAAGCACGTGATCATCAGAGACGTGTAGGCGCCGTCGACTACCGGGTCTGTGAGTTCACTGGCACCAGTGATCGTCAGGCTAAGTGGCACGACGAATAACCCACCGAGAGAAAGATGGGAACGTCGCGCCGCTTGGCCTCTTGCATCGCCTCCTCTCCCCATGGCCACCAGTCCACAGGATTGGAGGCGTGCTGGAGGAGATAGGGCGACTGGGAGTCTGCCAGTCGATTCGCCATGACGGCAGCATCACAGCCCGCGAGCACTCCGCGGGGACGGTCCCATCAACACGCCGACACCGCATGCACGGGACCTGCCCGGCGCGGCCCTCGCGCGCCCACACAGTACGCTCCCCGCGCCCCAGTTGACTTCAGGGCAACAGGTTACGGGTGGAGCCGAAGGTCAACAGAGGTTCAGCGGGAGGCAGCCTCGATGGCAGCCATCGCCCTGCTCGCTCGGAGCCAGCAAGCTGCAGGAACGATGAGCCAGGTGGTGCGATCAGCGCGCGTCAGCCTCGGGCCGGGGCAGCTCGTCAAGGTCGAGGGTGTAAGTCCGCCCGTCGGCCAGCTCGATGGGCAACTTGCCCGAGCCGTACTTGTGGGTGTGCGCCGCGATGTAGCCGGAGCCGGTGGGCTGGGTGTGGACGACGACCTCCGCGGCGTACGGGTCCACCACCACGTAGACCGGGATGCCGTAGCGGCCGTACTTCGCGGTGCAGTCGTCGTAGTCCTTGCGCGCGGAGGAGACCGACACCACCTCGGCGATCAACAGGACGTCCTCGAAGCTGTAGCGCTTGCCCTGTCGCTGCGCGTCCTCCCGCAGGATCGCGAAGTCGGGGGCCGAGTTCTCGTCGGCGGGGAAGTCCAGGTAGACGTCGGAGGCGGTCTTCGCGTGCCGGCCGAGCGAGAGCGAGTCGATCTGCATCGACTTGATCGTGCTGGAGTGCTCGAAGCTCTGCGGAGTCATAACCACCTTCCCGTCGATACCGAAGAAGATCACGTACCCGGCGGGGAACTCGGTGTGCATGACCGCGTCGACGCTCATCAACGGCTCCTTCCCGTCGCCTCTCAGGATATGGGGCCACGGTCTCATACGGGTCCACTGCGAGAGCGTCGGCTCAGCAAGAGTGGCGGGGGTGCACTGATCTTCGGTCCAAGCGCTGACCTTCTGCCCCGGTCGCGCACCATAAGCATCTGCGCCAGTGCTCTCCGGAAACATCCCAGTTCAGGACCACCTGGTTGTGTTAAGTCACTGGCACCAGTGACACGCGCTGTAGCCGACGCCCAGGAACACCGGGACGTTGCGCCGCCGGGCTTCTTCGAACGCGCCGGCCTCCCACGGCCACCAGTCGACCGGGTTATCAGCGTGCTGAAGCAGATAAGGCGCGGTCACACCAGCCAACCGGTTCCCACGACCCAGCCTCTCACGCCGACACGGCCCTGCCGGTTCGGCCCGCAAGCCCCGCCCCACTCGGCGGATTCGCACTCATGCGCCATCACGTGGTGCATGCGGATCGCCCCTTTTGCACCCAGGTCTCCCGACGGACGCCGGAGGTTCTGCCCTGACCCAAAGCCGGTGCCCGACTGGAAGCGGGCAGTGCCTGAGTCGTGCAGAACCGCATCCTCGAAGGAGGTCCTTCGTGCCCGCCGAGATGGTGGCGCCCGCGTGGATGCACACGCAGATCAGCGCGGAGCAGTACGACTCCTGGTCCGAGGAGCAGTGCGCCGGCATCGAGATCGTGGACGGGATGGTCGTCGTGGGCCCGGGCGCCTCGAAGCGGTACAACCGGCTGGCCCGCATCCTGGCCAACGCCCTGGACGCCGCCGCGGGCCCGGACTGGAACGCGGACACCGACTTCGACGTCCGTCTGTTAGGACGTTCCGCTCACCAACCCCCGCCCGGACGTCATCGTCTACCGGGCGGAGGCCGCGCCGAGGGGTCAGCTCCGGCCGGTGGCCGTGCTCCCGTCGACGCCGGAGTCCGCCGGGTCCGGGTCCTCCTCGAAGGAGACCCGGCCCATGTGGCGGTTCATGGACTTCATCAGCGCCCACACGCCGACCGCCAGCGCCGCGAAGACGAGGAAGCCGAGCACGCCGGGGGTCACCTTGTTCTTGTCGAAGGTGTCCGCGGCGAGCGGGACGAGCTGGGTCAGTGCTGCCTGGGTAGCGCTCATACTTCCGCATTCTCCCGGATGCCCGCGAAGAGGTCGTCCTCGGGGAGGGAAGTCGACACCAGGGACTTCGCCAGTTCGTACTCCTCCGTGGGCCAGACCTCGCGCTGGACGTGCATCGGCACCCGGAACCAGCCGCCGTCGGGGTCGATCTGCGTGGCGTGCGCGATCAGTGCCTTGTCCCGGATCTCGAAGAAGTCACCGCAGGGTACGTACGTGGTCAACGTCCGCTCCTTGCGCTGGAAGCTCTCCCACCGCTCAAGCCACTCGCCGTAGGGCGACTCCAGGCCGCGCGAGAGCATCGCCTCGTGCAGGGCCACCGTCCGCGGCCGGTTGAAGCCCTGGTTGTAGTAGAGCTTCTGCGGTTGGTGGACCGGGCCGAACTCCTCCTCCGGGTAGTTCTCGGTGTCGGCCGCGCCGTCGAAGGCCACCATCGAGATCTGGTGGGTCATGATGTGGTCCGGGTGCGGGTACCCGCCGTTCTCGTCGTAGGTGGTGATCACCTGGGGTCGGAAGGAACGGATCGAGCGCACCAGCCGGCCGGCCGCCGCCTCGACCTCCTCCAGCGCGAAGCAGCCCTCGGGCAGCGGCGGCAGCGGGTCGCCCTCGGGCAGCCCCGAGTCGACGTAGCCAAGCCACTCCTGGGAGACGCCGAGGATCTCGCGCGCCTCGTCCATCTCCTTGCGCCGCACCTCGTGGATGTTCTCCTCGATGTAGCGGTCGCCCTTGAGCTTGGGGTTGAGGATGGAACCGCGCTCGCCACCCGTGCAGGTCACGACGAGCACGTCCACCCCCTCGGCGACGTACTTGGCCATGGTGGCCGCGCCCTTGCTCGACTCGTCGTCGGGGTGAGCGTGGACGGCCATCAAACGAAGCTGCTCAGTCAAGACTCGGTCCTCAGTGATTCGTCACGGTCGGCGGCTTCTATAGTGACCGAAACGGGGGACGGAAAATTCCGGGTTCCGGTGCGCGAGAGGACGATCGATGAGCGCGGCCAGTCAGCAGCTCCCCGAAGGCCGGTACGGCCGCACGACGGACGAGCGCGATGACCGTAAGCTCAAGATCGTCGGCGGTGTGCTGGGCGTGGGACTGCTCGCCGTGATCGGCTGGTTCGGCTGGCACTACGTCTCCGGCACCGAGGTGAGTGCCGAGCTGATCAAATACCAGGTGGTCTCGGACCATGAGGTCAAGGTGCACCTCGAAGTCCGCAAGGACGCCTCCGTGACCGGAGTGTGCACCCTGAGCTCCCAGGACACCGAACGCAACGAGGTCGGACAGAAGGACTACGTATTCGACCAGCGCGCCTCCCGGGTGGACGAGATCGTGACGCTGCGCACCACGAACCGGGCGACCATGGTCGAACTCGTCGGCTGCCAGCAGCTCGGGGCCGGGCAGCACTGACGCACCGCCCGGGAGACCACACCCCGCCCCCTCCGACGCGGGTAGCCGCAGCTCCCGTGGGGTACCACCGGTGGGAACGCATCGAGTCCCTTCCGAGAACGGCCGCATCCTCCCCGTTTGCGTCCTGAATTGTTAGGCTCGTGGTTTCGCCTGGCCGAGAGTCGTGGCGACTTGTATTCCCCTGTACCGACGAGGAGCACCTGTGACCCAGACGAGCGAGAGCGTCACCTGGCTGACCCAGGAGGCGTACGACCAGCTCAAGGCCGAGCTGGAGTACCTGTCTGGTCCCGCACGCACGGAGATCGCGACGAAAATCGCGCTGGCCCGTGAGGAAGGTGACCTGCGGGAGAACGGCGGTTACCACGCGGCGAAGGAGGAGCAGGGCAAGCAGGAACTGCGCATCCGCCAGCTGACCCAGCTGCTGGAGAGCGCCAAGGTGGGCGAGGCACCCGCAGCCAGCGGCGTGGTGGCCCCCGGCACGGTCATCACGATCGCCTTCGACGGCGACGAGGACGACACGATGACCTTCCTGCTCGCCTCCCGCGAATACGCCTCCTCAGACATCGACACCTATTCGCCGCAGTCCCCACTGGGTTCGGGCGTGAGCGGTAAGAAGATCGGCGAGGACGCCGCGTACGAACTGCCGAACGGCAAGACGGCCTCGGTGAAGATCCTGGACGTCAGGCCCTACAACGGCTGACCCCGATACGAACGGGCGCCCCGCCCCGTGCCGAGGCACGAGGTCCGGGGCGCCTTCGTACGCCAGAGGCCGGCGGGCAGATCATTCCAGCACGCGGTAGCCGGCCATCCGCAGGTGCCCCGCCACCTCCACGCAGTGCTCCGGCCCCTTCGTCTCCAGGTGCAGCTCGACCTCGACCTCCGTCAGGCCCAACCGGGGGTCGGTCCTGACGTGACTCACGTCCAGCACGTTCGCGTCCAGGACGGACAACGACCCCAACAGGCCGGCCAGGGCTCCCGGACGGTCCGGCAGGTTCACCCGTAGCGAGAAGTAGCGGCCGGCCGCCGCCATGCCGTGCCGTAGGACCCGCTGCATCAGCAGCGGATCGACGTTCCCCCCGGACAGCACCGCCACCACCGGCCCCCGATAGTGCCGCGGCTCCGTCAACAAGGCGGCCACCGGACTCGCCCCCGCCGGCTCCACCACCAGTTTGGCCCGCTCCAGACACAGCAGCAGCGCACTGGAGAGGGCGTCCTCCGAGACCGTGCGCACCTCGTCGAGGAGCTCCGCGATGATCGCGAACGGCACGTCCCCGGGCCGCCCCACCTTGATGCCGTCCGCCATCGTCACCGGCGAATCGATCGACACCGGATGGCCGACGGACAAGGAGGGCGGATAGGCGGCGGCACCCGCCGCCTGCACCCCGATCACCTTCACGTCCGGCCGCAACGCCTTGACCGCCACCGCGATCCCCGCCGCCAGACCACCCCCGCCGACGCCGACGAGCACCGTCCGCACCTCCGGACACTGCTCCAGGATCTCCAGCCCCACCGTGCCCTGGCCAGCGATGACGTCCCGGTGGTCGAAGGGGTGGATGAAGACGGCTCCGGAACGCTCCGCGTAGGCCTGAGCCGCGGCCAGGGTCTCGTCGACCACCTGCCCCTCCAATCGGACCTCGGCCCCGTACTCACGGGTCGCGGCCACCTTCGGCAGCGGCGCGCCGACCGGCATGAACACCGTGGAACGCACACCCAGCAGGGACGAGGCCAGGGCAACGCCCTGAGCGTGGTTCCCGGCGCTCGCCGCGACCACCCCGGCCGCCCGCTGCTCCGGGGACAGCCCCGCGATCCGCACATAGGCGCCGCGCAGCTTAAACGAACCGGTGCGCTGTAGGTTCTCGCACTTCAGGTGCACCGGCGCACCCACCAACTCGGACAGGTGACGGCTGCCTTCCATGGCCGTCATCCGCGCCACCCCGGAAAGCATCTTCTGCGCACCCCGGATGTCGTCGAGGATCAACGGTGGAAAGGGGTCACCCAGACGGAAGCTCATGACACCCAGTCTCGCAGCTGACCCGTGCCTCCTACCTCGCCCGTCCGGTCCTGCCACCGGTTTGGTCAGGGCAGGTACGAGCCACCTCCCGGCCGCGTACTCTGTCCCCCAACTTGCCCGCCCCCGTGAAGAGAGCTCAGAGTTCCCATGCCCAGCACCCCGGCCCCCACGCCGTCCTCCGAGCCCTCCTCGGCACCGGACAGTCCGGACCTACCGGCCGCGGCCGAGCCGGATCCCGTACTCCTCGACACCCTCCAACACGAGGTGGCCGTCTTCGCCCGAAGGGCCGAACAGACCCGGCTCGGCGGCGTCGGGCAGGCCCGGAACTCCATGGACCGCGCCGCCTACCTCCTGCTGAACCGGCTGGACCAGGAGGGTCCGATGGGGGTCAAGGCGCTCGCGGCAGGCATGGGCATCGACTCCTCCACCGTCACCCGCCAGGTGGCACCTCTGGTCGACACCGGACTGGTCAAGCGCACCTCCCACCCGGAAGACGGTCGCGCCGTCGTCCTGGCCCTCTCGCCGCGCGGCCTCGCCCGGCTCGAAGACGTGCGCTCCTCCAGGCGAGCCCTGATGACGCAGGTCACCGAGGGCTGGACACCGCAGGAGCGGGAGGTCTTCACCTCCCTGCTGACCCGGTTCAACCTCTCGCTCTCCGACTGGATGGCGAGCACCGCGGCAGCCGACGCCCAAGGTCCACAGGGCTCTTGACTCCCACCCCTTGACCCCGGGTTCGCCGTCCCCTCAGATGAGGGGGTGAGCGATCAGGGGGAGACGGCTCGACCGGGCCGTCACGGCCGGGAGTTCGAGGCGTTCGTCGCGGGCGCCGCCGGACGGCTGCTGCACGCCGCCACCCTGCTCACGGCGGAGACCGAGGAGGCCAACCCCATGGCCCGGCGCCTCCTCGCAGCCGCCCTGGCCCGGACCTTCGCGCGTTGGGAGCGACTGCGTGGCGACGACCCCTACGCCCACACGCGCCAGGAACTGATCCGACGCTTCGCCCTGACCGGATGGCGCCACCACCGCGCGCACGGCGGGGTCCTCTCCCGACTCAGCCCGCAGGAGCGGCTGATCGTGGTGGTGCGCCTCTACGAAGGTGTCGCCGAGGAACAAGCCGCGGCCCTCCTCGGTCTGCCGGTCGAACGGGTGAGGGCACTGTGCACCCGGGCCACGGCCACCCTCCGCTCCCGCGCACCCGAGGCCGCCGGTGAGGGGGTGGTACCCCGGTGAGCATGCCCGACCGCAAGGAAGTCGAAGTGCGCCGACTGCTGGAGGGGCCCAGACCCGCGGTCCCGGCCGACCTGGCCACCACAGCCGCCACCCAGGGCCGCCGTCTGCTCCGCAGACGCCGCACCCTGCACCGCCTGGGCTGGCTCCTGCTGCTCGCGGCAGTCAGCGCCTTCACCGTGTGGGCCCTGCTCACGCGGCCTTGGACGGTGCCGCCCTCGGACGTGGCGCCGCCGCTGGAAGGCTGGTGAGCGCACCGGCCCCGAAGGCGCCGTGCTGAGGCAGACGGCCCGGACGCTCACCCGCGGTCGGGGAACGTCCGGGCCCGGCCAAGCCACGACTGGCCCTACCGGTCGGGGTTCAGCCCAGCGCCTGGGTCAGGTCGGCCAGCAGGTCATCGACGGCCTCGATGCCCACCGACAGGCGCACCAGATCAGCCGGCACCTCCAACTCGGACCCGGCCACCGACGCGTGCGTCATCCGCCCCGGGTGCTCGATCAGGGACTCCACACCGCCCAGCGACTCGCCCAGGGTGAACAACTTGGCCCGGTTGCACACCTCCACGGCCGCGGCCTCGCCACCGGCAACCCGGAACGAGACCATCCCGCCGAAGTGCTTCATCTGCTTCGCCGCCACATCGTGCCCGGGGTGCTCGGGCAGCCCCGGGTACAGCACCTGCACCACCTTCGGGTGCCGGGTCAGCATCTCCACCACCCGCTCGGCGTTCTCGCTGTGGCGGTCCATGCGCACGGCGAGCGTCTTGATGCCCCGCAGCACGATCCAGGAGTCGAACGGCCCCGCCACCGCGCCCATCGCGTTCTGGTGGTAGGCCAGTTCCTCACCCAGGGCCTCGTCGGCGGTGACCAGCGCCCCACCGACCACGTCCGAGTGACCGCCCATGTACTTGGTCAGGGAGTGCACGACCACGTCCGCCCCCAGCGAGAGCGGCTGCTGGAGGTAGGGACTGGCGAAGGTGTTGTCCACCACCAGACGGGCACCCGCCGCGTGCGCGATCTCCGCCACCGCCGCGATGTCGGTGATGCCCAGCAGCGGATTGGAGGGGGTCTCCACCCAAACCGCCTTGGTGTTGGGCCTCAGGGCCGCCCGCACCGAAGCCGCGTCCGAGGTGTCCGCCACGTCGAACTGCACGCCCCAACGGGCGACCACCTTCGCGAACAGGCGGAACGTACCGCCGTACGCGTCATTGGGGATGACCACGTGATCCCCCGGGGCCAACAGCGCACGCAGGAGGCAGTCTTCCGCCGCCAGGCCGGAGGCGAAGGCCAGACCGCGCCGACCGCCCTCCAGTGCGGCGAGGTTCTCCTCCAGGGCCGTACGCGTGGGATTGGCGCTGCGGCTGTACTCGTAACCGCCGCGCAGCCCGCCCACACCGTCCTGCTTGTACGTGGACACCTGGTAGATCGGGGGCACGACCGCGCCGGTCAGCGGGTCCGCCGTGTTGCCCGCGTGGATCGCGCGGGTCTCGAAGCTCTGGTGCTCGTGGCTCTGCTGGTCGCTCATGGGGCAGAGCCTAAGCCCCGCGGGGCACACCCCGTATTCGCCTCCAGGGTGGCGGTCTGGTTCGCTTGGAGCCATGGAGATTCTGTGGTTCCTGCTGGCGATGGGCATGCTGATGGCCGTCCTGCTCCCCTATCTGCGGCGGCGGCGCGGCGGAGTACGCCTGGTCTCGCCCGGCAGCCCCGACGCGGCGGACCCCGCCGCCTACGGGTTCGTCCGCCAAGAACTCCTCGACGTCCGCGTCCCCGGCCCCGATCAGGACCTGATGGACGTGCTCGGTGCGGTGCAGCGGTCGCAGGACTGGCGGGCCGCCTCCCAGCTCCTCGCCGGTACGCCCAAGGAAGGCGAAGTCCGCTGGCAGCGCGTCCAGGCCTTCGCCGGCGCCGCCTCACTCGAACTGGCCCAGCAGCCGGGGACCGGTGCCCAGTGGCTGCGGGCCTGGCGGCTGGAGGCGCCCAAGGACGCCGGTGGAGCCCAGGTGCACGCCGAGTTCCTCGTGCACCAGGCCTGGCGTTCCTCCGGCGGAGTCGGCTCGGACGACCACCGGATCATCTTGGAGGAGGCACGGACCGCCTGCGGCGAGGCTGCGCTGCTCGCCCCCGGGGACCCCGTCCCGTACATCACCGAACTCGCCGTCGCCCGCGGGCTGGCCTACCCGGAGCAGCAGTTCGACCTGCTCTGGGCGAAAGTCATCGACCGTGCGCCCCACCACATGGGGGCCCATCTGGCTGCCCTCCACTACTGGTGCGAGAAGTGGCACGGCTCGCGCGACAAGGCGGACGCCTTCACTCACGCGGCTGCGGCCCGCGCCCCCCGCGGCTCCCTGCTGGCCGCGCTCCCGCTGTTCGCCGTCTACGAGCACCTACCCGAGGTCAACCTGGTGCGGGGCTTCTACCAGAGCGCGGTCGTAACCCGAGCGGTCGAGGGCGCCCTGTACGCCGTGCACTCGGCCCGGGCCGAGGACCCGATGCTGGCCCATGTCCGCCACCTGCTGGTCTTCTTCCTCGTACGGTGCGAGAGGTGGGCGCAGGCCATGGAGCAGCTGCGTCACGTGGACGGCTGCGTGGGTGCCCTGCCCTGGTCGCAGAACCCGGACCCGGCGGCCGAGTACGCGGTCTACCGCGCCCTGGCCGTGGCGGGCTACGAGGCGAACGGCGGCAGCCCCGCCACTCTGCCGCGCTAGTGCTTTGACCGAGAGGTCACCGGCTTGTGGCGGTGGGGAATCTCCGCCGTCGCGGGCACGTTGTCCCCACACGCCGTAACAGCACCAGGAGCCGTGATGATCTTCGGTCGCCGTACCCCCGAACTCCCGACTCCCGAGGAAGCCCTCAAGGGCCGCCCGGAGCCTCAGTTCGACCTGCCGTCCCACCACACCGTCCTTGGCAACCCGCTCGCCGGCCCCTACCCACGGGGGCTGGAGGTCGCGGACTTCGCCCTCGGCTGCTTCTGGGGAGCGGAGCGGAAGTTCTGGCAGGTCCCGGGCGTGTGGACCACGCTCGTCGGCTACCAGGGCGGCTCCACCGAGAACCCGCTGTACGAAGAGGTCTGCTCGGGCCGTACCGGCCACACCGAGGTGGTCCGGGTCGTCTTCGACCCGACCTCGGTGTCCTACACCGAGTTGCTGCGCGTGTTCTGGGAGGCACACGACCCGACCCAGGGCTTCCGCCAGGGCAACGACGTGGGCACCCAGTACCGTTCCGCTGTCTACACCCACTCCCCCACCCAGCAGGCCGAGGCCGAAGCCTCTCGCGACGCCTACCAGAAGGTCCTCTCCGCGGCCCGGTACGGGGCGATCACCACGACGGTCCTGCCCGCCGAAACCCGCCCGTTCTGGCCGGCGGAGCCGTACCACCAGCAGTACCTCGACCGCAACGTCGACGGCTACTGCGGCATCGGCGGGACGGGCGTGGCCTGCCCGATCGGTATCGCGAAGGCCGAGGCTCCTGGCGAAGGGTGACCGGCAGGCCCGGTGTGGCGCCTGGGGCTGCGCGGCGAGGCGTCCTACGCCACCCGTGACCGTGGGGTTCCAGGTGGACCGGCTCGTGTCCGTGCCCCGTCTGCCCGAAACGGGTGTCGGCGCCGCGCTGCCCAGGCGACGGCGGGGCGCCCCCTCACGCTGTCCGGGCAGCCCGTAGCAGCGCGGAGCGGCCCGCGAAGCGCGCCGCGTCGCCCAGCTCCTCTTCGATGCGAATGAGTTGGTTGTACTTCGCCGTACGGTCGGAGCGGGAGAGCGAGCCGGTCTTGATCTGACCGCAGCCGGTGGCCACCGCCAGATCCGCGATGGTGGTGTCCTCCGTCTCGCCCGAACGGTGCGATATGACGGCCGTCCAGCCCGCCTGATGGGCGGTGGTCACAGCCGCTAGGGCCTCGGTCAGGGTCCCGATCTGGTTGACCTTGACCAGGATCGAGTTGCCCACACCGGTGCGGATGCCCTCGCGCAGCAACGTCTCGTTGGTGCAGAAGACGTCATCGCCGGTGAGCTGGCAGCGGTCGCCGACGCGGGCGGTCAGCTCGCGCCAGCCGTCCAGGTCGTTCTCCGCCATCGGGTCCTCGATGGAGACGATCGGGTAGGCGTCGATGAGCTTGGCCAGGTGGTCGGCGTGTTCGGAGGAGGTGCGGCGCACCCCCTCGCCCGCGTAGTCGTACACACCGTCGCGGAAGAACTCCGACGACGCCGGATCCATGACCAGGCCGATGTCCCTGCCGGGGCGGTATCCGGTGCGCTCGATGGCGGCCATCACGAAGTCGAGCGCCTCCTCGGCGGTACGCAGCGCGGGCGCGAAGCCACCCTCGTCACCCACGCCCGTGGAGTGCCCGGCGGCCAGCAGGTCACGGCGCAGGGTGTGGAAGACCTCGCTGCCCATGCGGACCGCTTCTGCGAAGGTGTCCGCCCCCACGGGCACGATCATGAACTCCTGGAAGTCCAGCGGATTGTCGGCGTGTGCGCCGCCGTTGACGATGTTCATCATGGGCAGCGGCAGGAGGTCGGCGTCGGCGCCTGCGAGGTACCGGTACAGGGGCTGGCGGTGCGCCGCCGCGGCGGCCTTGGCGGTGGCGAGGGAGACGCCGAGGATCGCGTTGGCGCCGAGCCGGGACTTCGCCGCGGTGCCGTCGAGGGCGACCAGCGCCGCATCGAGGCCCGTCTGGTCCGCCGCGTCCCGGCCGCGCACCGACACCGCGATCTCCCCGTTGACGTGGGCCACCGCGCGGTCAACGCCCTTGCCGTGCCACCGCGCGGCGTCCCCGTCGCGTAGTTCCACGGCTTCCCTGGCACCGGTGGAGGCGCCGGAGGGGACAGCGGCGCGGCCCAGGTACCCGCCTGCGAGGACGACGTCGACCTCGACCGTGGGGTTACCGCGGCTGTCGATGATCCGGCGGGCGGTGATGGTTTCGATGGTGGTGTTGACGGTCCCGACTGCCTTGGTGGGCATGGGATGTCCTTCCCGTTGTCGTGTGCCGTCGGCCCCGGCTGCGGCAGCACTGGCGCTGGGCCCGACCACGGCAAACCATACAGCAATACTGATAAGCATTGCTGTGCAGTATTGCTGTGTAAAGTAGGTGCGCGACCCACCGGACCAGCGCGGTAAAGTGCCCTATGCCCACCCCGGAAGCCGCCGCCATCGCCGCCGAACTGCGCACCGCGATGGGCAAGCTCACCCGACGCGTCACACACGAGGACCGCATCCCACTGGGCCAGGTCGCCGTCCTCGGCGCACTCGACCGGGACGGCGCCATGACCACCAGCGACCTCGCCGCCGATCAGCGCGTACGACCCCAGTCGATGGCCCGGGCGGTGGGACTGCTGATGGAACAGAACCTGATCACGCGCCGGGCTCACCCCACGGACGGCCGTAAGTCGCTGGTCGAGCTGACGGACGCGGGCCGGGCCACACTCGAAGCGGAACGAGGTCGCAGGGTCGGCTGGCTCGCTCTGGCCATCGAGGCTGAACTCACCGGTGAAGAACGGGCGTTGCTCGCGCGGAGCGCCGCTCTCCTGGATCGGCTCGCCACCCACTAGGGCGGTGACAGGAAGCCGCACCTCGCACGGACGCCCCGCCCACACATCAACCGACCGCCAAGCGCCCGACCTACCGGCCCGCCCGCTGGGGCCAGCGCAGGCGCTAACCCTGTTGACGCCCCGGAATCCGCCGGGTCTCCTGGGGCGGTGACTGACCTTCGCATCGAAACAGCGAGCCCGACGGTGGAGGACACGGCCCGGCGCAGTGACTGGCGGACCGTTCACAACCTGGTGGTCGCGACCCATCACCTGACGCCGCCGGAGGTACGCGAGCGCGCGGGGCGCCATCACCTGGAGGTGGCCTACGCCGGTGACGTCCTGGTGGGCTGCTCCACGGTGCGACCTCCGACGGACGCGTCCGCCACCGCCACGGTGATCGCCCGGGTCCTGCCCGCCCACCGCAGACGTGGCTTCGGCTCCCGGTTGTACGCACGGGGCCTGGAACGGGCCGGGCAGTACGGTGCCGCGGCGATCGAGACGGTCGTGTTGGAGTCCAACCAGGAGGGGCTGGAGTTCGCGCTGCGGCGTGGGTTCACCGAGATCGAGCGGTACCTGTTGCCGGGCGAGGCCATCGGGTACGTCGAACTCAGGCTGTCCTGAGGTCACTGCGCGATCCCACGGGCGCTCTGGCAGCGGTGACCGGGGGATGAGTGAGTCGGGCGTAGCCTCAGGTCAGGTCGTGGGTGCCCACGACCGGGAGGAGACCTCCTGGGGCCTCCCACCCGGACGTTGCCCGACTAAGCCGGGCCCGGCGCCGTGTCCCGCCCCTTCGCCGCGAGGCGGCGCCCGCTCGCAAGCCACCCGTTCCACGCCGCTGGCGCGCCGATCCGCCGGATACCTACGAAAGGCCCCCTAGACGAGTCATTCCGAATGCTGACGGTGCGTTTGGGAACGCAGACAGGGCGTCCAAGATCGATCTGTGACGAATGACCTGGACGCCCTG
>NZ_JBIAGC010000062.1:0-25226 GCF_042869595.1 Streptomyces sp. NPDC006879 | reverse complement strand
CAGTCCTCGATCTGCGCGACCGTCAGCGATTCATCACACAGTCAGCCCAACGACCAAGGCGACGACCAGTCACATCACATGCGGTTGCAGTACTAATTCAGGCTAGCCAAGGCTAGATCCTGCCGCGTGTTCCAGCAGGAGAGCCGCTGACCAGCGGCTCTCCTGGACGTTCCGTTGATCCAGACAATCACGAATGCTCCCTCTTCCGTTGCCCCCAGAAGCCGGTCCCAGGGGCTTGCCCGTAAGACCCTGTCGTGGAAACCCAGTTGAGTATCGGCTACCCGCCGCCCCAACCGGATTCGGACGCCATGGACAACGATGTCCAGGGCCTATGCTCGACCTCGCTCCCGCAATCCTGCCCGAAGGACCGCCCACCATGGCCGAGACCACCATTTCGCACGAGCCCCGCTACGGCACCCGGCCGACGATGAAGGACGTGGCTGCGCGAGCCGGCGTGGGTCTCAAGACGGTGTCCCGGGTGGTCAACGGCGAGACGGGGGTGACCCAGGAGACCGAGCGCCGGGTCCAGGAGGCCATCGACGCCCTCGGGTTCCGGCGCAACGACAGCGCCCGGGTGCTGCGCAAAGGGCGCACCGCCACCGTGGGGCTGGTGCTCGAAGACCTTGCCGACCCCTTCTACGGGCCGCTGAACCGCGCCGTGGAGGAAGTGGCCCGGGCCCACGGGGCGCTCCTCATCAACGGGTCCAGCGCCGAGGACCCCGACCGGGAGCGGGAGTTGGCCCTGGCGCTGTGTGCGCGCCGGGTGGACGGGCTGATCGTGATCCCGGCCGGGGACGACCACCGCTATCTGGAGCCGGAGATCCGGGCGGGCATCGCGACGGTGTTCGTGGACCGGCCGGCGGGCCGGATCGACGCGGACGTGGTGCTGTCGGACAGCTTCGGCGGTGCCCGTGCGGGGGTGGCGCACCTGATCGGGGGCGGCCACCGCCGGATCGGGTTCATCGGGGACCACCCGCACATCCACACGGCGGCGGAACGCCTGCGCGGCTACCGCGAGGCGATGGCGGACGCGGGCCTGCCCGTGGCGGAGTCCTGGGTCTCCCTCGGCTCCACGTCCCCGGAGCGCGTCGGGGAGGCGGCCCGGGCGATGCTGGCGGGCCCCGGCCCCGTCACGGCGGTCTTCGCGGGGAACAACCGGGTGACGGTGACGGCGGTACGGGTCCTCGCCGGGCACCTGCTGCCGGTGGCCCTGGTCGGCTTCGACGACTTCGAACTGGCGGACCTGCTGCACCCCGGGGTGACCGTGGTCGCCCAGGACGCGGCGGCCCTGGGCCGGGTGGCCACGGACCGTCTGTTCCAACGCCTCGCGGGCGCGGCCCCGCCCCCGGCCCGCATCGAACTCCCGACCCGCCTGATCCCCCGCGGCTCGGGCGAACTCCCGCCGGCCGCCTGAGGCTCACCGGATCAGCCCCCGCAGCACGGGCACGGCCCCACCGGCGGCGCCGAGCCCGGCGAGCACGGACAAGGCGACGGGGATGCCGCCCATGCGGCTCAGGCCGCCGACGGTGAACCCGATGAGCAGTGCGCCGATGAGCACGACGGCGGTGTGCAGCGGCAGGAAGGCTTCGTTCGGCCGAGCGGGCTGCTCGTCCTCGGCGATGCGCCGGCGAGGTGTCGTCATGGGTTCCATTCCAGCGCCCCGTACGGCGCTCCCCGGCCCGGGCGGAACGGATCCGTACCGGATCCGATCGGCACGGAAACGTCCCGAACGGGCCTTCCGTTCCGGCCTGTTCGACGAAGTCGGGGAAAGTGCCACGTCCTGGCCGTAGCCTGGCGCTCTGCGCATCCGGGAGGAGACTCGTGGAACCACACGGCACCTTCGATCAGGAACTTGCCCGCCTCGCCTCCGACTTGCGTCGGCTGCGCCTCGAACGCGGGAACCCCTCGTACCGTCAGCTGGCGGCCCGGGCCGAGAAGTCCCTGACGGGAGTGCAGCTGCCGATCGCCACCCAGAGCGACGCGTTCCTCGGCAAACGGCTACTGGGGCTCGATCTGCTCATGGGCCTCGTGCGGATCCTGCTCGCGTACGACGAGGACGGCCGGGAGCGACCCGTTCCCCCGCACACTGCCCCGGCGCTGCGGCCCTGGCGGAACCGCTGGCGGACGCTGCAGGCGGTGCGGCCACCCCGTGCCCGGGTACGGCAGGAGCCCCGTACCGCCACTGCAACCGCCCCGCCGCCCGCACCTGCACCCGCGGTCCCCGAACGGCCACCCGCCCACCCGGCGGCGGGCCGGCCCACGGAGGCCGGGCCGACGCCGGCACCCGCGTCCGTCCGCTCCGTACGCTCCGTCCATCCCTCCGGATTCACCCTGACCCATCTCCTGACCGCGGGCGGCGAGTACGTCTCGGGACTGGCGTTCTCACCCGACGGGCTCCGGCTCGCCACGGGCGTCGGGAAGGGGACCGTACGGCTGTGGGACCTCCGGGAGGGGCACTCCATCGGCGTACCGGACCACGGACCGGCCGACACCCTTAGCCTGGCGTTCTCGCCCGACGGTCGCACCCTGGCCACCGCGCACGCCGATCGGTCCGTGCGCCTGTGGGACCCCGCGACGTCGAAGCCGCTGGGGCCCGCCCTGCGCGGTCATGGGATGGGTGTCACGGCGATGGCGTTCTCGCCGGACGGCCGTACGCTGGTCACCGGCGACGGCGACCGCGCCGTGCACCGCTGGCGCGTCCCCGACGGCCGGCCGGCCGGTGCGCCTCTGACGGGTCTGCGCGGCGCGGTCCGCGCGCTCCGGTTCCTCCCCGACGGCCGCCTGGTGGCCGCCCTGCAGAGCAGCGTCCTGGTGGAACTGTGGGACCTCCTCGCGGACACGGACGCCGGGGAGCCGACGCTGAGCGGCAAAATCGTCGCAGTGGCCGTGAGTCCCGACGGCCGGCAGCTCGCAACGGCCGGCGAGGGCGCCGAGGCCAGGCTGTGGAACACCGCCGACGGGGTCCGCATCGGGTCGGCGCTGGCCTGGCCGGCCAGGATTGTCTGGGACGTGGCCTACAGCCCGGACGGCAACCTGGTGGCCGCCGCGGGGGACTACGGCGAGCTCCAGCTGTGGGACACGCGCAGCGGGATCCCGGTGGGCAGGCCGCTGACGGGCCACGACCGCCGGCTGCACCACGTCGCCTTCTCGCCGGACGGCCGCACGCTCGCCGCCTGCGGCGAAGGCGACACCGTGGTCGTGTACAGCACCGCGCCCTCGTTCGGCGCCCCGGTCCTCTCCCCGCTCGCGGCCAGGGCGCTTGGCGGAGCCCTCTACTCAGGTGTCCCGGTCTCGCTTCCGGCTCTCGCTTCCGACAGCACCACGCCCCTCGGCCGTGTCGCTTTCTCCCCGGACGGAAGCAGGCTCTTCGCCGCCGGCCCGGCGGGGCCGGCGGTGGTCTGGGATCCGCTGTCCGGCCGCAGGGTTCCGCAGGAAACCCCGGCTGCCCCGGCCGACGCGCCGTGGGGACTGGCTTTCCCCCGGGACGGCCGCAGCGCGGTGCTGTGGAACCGTTCGGCGGGCGGGGGCACGCCGCTCCACGGCCTGGTCTCCCTGCACGAGGGGGTGGCCTTCTCCCCGGACGGCCGGCGCGCGGCCGTGGTGGAACCGGACGGCCGGATGCGGCTGTGGGACGTGGCCGGCGGGTCGGCGACGGACCAGGGCTTCGCGGGGGCCGGGCCGGTGACGGCGCTCGCCTACTCGCCCGACGGAGGCACAGTCGTACTCGCGGTGGGCCGGGCGGTCGTCCGGTGGAACACGGCCACCGGAGAGCCGCGGGGCCGGGCCGCGGAGGACCACCGGGCCGCGGTCCGGGCGTTGGCCGTGACGCCGGACCGGCGCCTGGTCGCCACCGGCGACGCGTCCGGACTGGTGTGCCTGCGGGACGTCGACGGCCACTGGCATCCCCGGCAGCCCTCCGGACATCCCGGTGAGATCGGCGACCTGGCGTTCGCACCGGGTGGCGCGCTGCTCGCGGTCGCGTCCGGCGCGCAGGTGTGGCTGTGGGATCTCGTGTCCATGAGGCCCGTCGGAGCACCGCTCGGTGACCACGGCTCGACGGTCCGGGGCGTCGCCTTCTCCCCGGACGGCGGACTGCTCGCCGCTTCCTGCGCCGACGGCCTCGTCCGCCTGTGGCTGACGCCGTTGTCGGTCCGCGACAGGAGGGGAGGCGCGGCCCCGGCGTCCGCGCCTCCCGTCCTGTAGTTCCGGACCGGGCCCCTCCCGGGAGCCGCCCGCGCAGGCCGCGTCAGGCAGTCGCCGTCAGTGTCGCGGAGCGGCGCGGGATCGCGAAGGCGTCCAGTTCGGCGCGGGTCAGGCCGGTCAGGGCGGTGACCTCGTCCGTGCCCACCGCACCGCAGTCCAGGCCGCGGACCAGGTAGCCGGCCAGGGCCTTGGCCGTGGCCGGCTCGTCCATCACGTCGCCCTCGATCTTCGCGACGTACGCCTTCAGCCGCGCGGCAGCCGCCTCAAGGCCCTCGCGGTAGAAGGTGAACACCGCCGCGTAGCGGGTCGGGAGGTGGCCCGGGTGCATGTCCCAGCCCTGGTAGTAGGCGCGGGCCAGGGCCCGGCGGGTGAGGCCGTAGTGCAGCTTCCAGGCCTCGTGGACGTGCTCGGTGCTGCCGATCGGCAGGACGTTCGTCGAACCGTCGGAGACGCGTACGCCGGTGCCGGCGGCCGCGACCTGCATGATCGCCTTGGCGTGGTCGGCGGCGGGGTGGTCGCTCGACTGGTACGCGGCGGAGACGCCGACGCAGGCGCTGTAGTCGAAGGTGCCGTAGTGCAGGCCGGTGGCGCGGCCCTTGGACGCCTCGATCATCCGGGCCACGGTGGCGGTGCCGTCGGAGGCGAGGATCGACTGGCTGGTTTCGATCTGGATCTCGAAGCCGATGCGGCCGGAAGGCAGTCCACGGGCGGCCTCGAAGGCCTCCAGCAACTCGACGAAGGCGGTGACCTGCTCGGCGTAGGTGACCTTGGGCAGCGTCAGCACGAGCCCTTCGGGCAGTCCACCGTGCTCCATCAGGCCGGACAGGAAGATGTCCGTGGTGCGGATGCCGCGGTCCCGGACGTTGGCCTCCATGCACTTCATGCGGATCCCCATGTAGGGGGCGTTGTCGCCGCCCGCGTACGCCTCCCGGACGAGGCGGGCGGCGCGGGCCGCGGCCTGGTCCTCCTCCGCGTCCGAGCGGGCACCGTAGCCGTCTTCGAAGTCGATCCGGAGGTCCTCCACCGGTTCGCTGTGAAGCTTGGCCCGGACTCGTTCGTACACCGGGTCGGCGAGCGCCTCGGGTATGTCGAGGACCCGGGCCAAGGTGGCCGCGTCGGGTGCGTGCTCGTCGAGGGCGGCGAGCGCCTGGTCCCCCCAGGTGCGGATCGTGTCGGGGGTGAACGCGTCGCCGGGTACGTAGACGGTGTGGACGGGCTGACGGGTTCCTGGGTCTCCGGGGTAGCGGCGCGCGAGTTCCGCGTCCACCGGTGCGAGGGAGGCGCTGATGCCTTCGCTGACCGCGCCGGCGAGGCTCGTCGCCACCTTCTCCTGCTGACCCATCCTGCACTCTCCTATTTTCCGCTTCACGGAAGCATTGATCCGCATAGCAGAATTTAGTAGCGGCCCTCCACCTCAGTCAATGGTCACCGGAAACAGCCCGGGGCCGCGCGGTGGAATCACCACGCGGCCCCGAACCACGAGCGCTCCCCAGGTCAGAGCCTTCTGCCCGGGTACGGGTGTCAGCCCTTGCGGGTCTTGATCTCCTCGGTCAGCTGCGGGACGACCTGGAAGAGGTCACCCACCACGCCGTAGTCGACCAGATCGAAGATCGGGGCCTCGGCGTCCTTGTTGATGGCCACGATGGTCTTCGAGGTCTGCATGCCGGCACGGTGCTGGATGGCACCGGAGATGCCGGAGGCGATGTACAGCTGCGGGGAGACCGACTTGCCGGTCTGGCCGACCTGGCTGGAGTGCGGGTACCAGCCGGCGTCGACAGCGGCACGGGAGGCACCGACGGCAGCGCCGAGGGAGTCGGCCAGGGCCTCGATCACCGAGAAGTTCTCGGCGCCGTTCACACCGCGACCACCGGAGACCACGATGGCGGCCTCGGTGAGCTCGGGGCGACCGGTGGACTCGCGCGGGGTGCGCGAGACGACCTTGGTGCCGGTGGCCAGCTCACCGAAGGAGACGGGCAGCTGCTCCACCGCGCCCGCAGCCGGAGCGGCCTCGACCGGGGCGGAGTTCGGCTTGACGGTGATGACCGGCGTGCCCTTGGAGACGCGTGACTTGGTGGTGAAGGCCGCCGCGAACACGGCCTGGGTCGCCACCGGGCCCTCGTCGCCGGCTTCGAGGTCGACGGCGTCGGTGATGATGCCCGAGCCGATGCGGACCGCGAGGCGGGCGGCGACCTCCTTGCCCTCCGCGGAGGAGGGGACGAGCACGGCGGCCGGCGAAACGGCCTCGAACGCGGCCTGCAGGGCGTCGACCTTCGGGACGACGAGGTAGTCGGCGAACTCGGCGGCGTCTGCGGTGAGGACCTTGACCGCACCGTGCTCGGCGAGGACGGCGGCGGTGTCGGCGGCGCCCGTACCGAGGGCCAGCGCGACGGGCTCACCGATACGGCGGGCCAGGGTCAGCAGCTCCAGGGTGGGCTTGCGGACGGCGCCGTCCACGTGGTCGACGTAGACGAGAACTTCAGCCATGGGATTGATCTCCTGGTAATGCGAAGTATCTGGGGGCGGTTGAGGGGGCCGAAGGTCAGATGAACTTCTGGCCGGCCAGGAACTCGGCCAGCTGCTTGCCGCCCTCGCCCTCGTCCTTGACGATCGTTCCGGCGGTGCGGGCCGGACGCTGGGTGGCCGAGTCGACCGCGGTCCAGGAACCCTCCAGGCCGACCTCGTCCGCCTCGATCTCCAGGTCCTCCAGGTCCAGGGACTCCACCGGCTTCTTCTTCGCCGCCATGATGCCCTTGAAGGACGGGTAGCGGGCCTCGCCGGACTGGTCGGTCACGGAGACGACCGCCGGAAGGGATGCCTCAAGCTGCTCGCTGGCGCTGTCGCCGTCACGGCGACCGGTGACGGCGCCGCCCTCGACCTTGACCTCGGAGAGCAGCGTGACCTGCGGGACGCCCAGGCGCTCGGCGAGGACGGCCGGAAGTACACCCATGGTGCCGTCGGTCGAGGCCATACCGCAGATGACCAGGTCGTAGCCGGTCTTCTCAATGGCCTTGGCCAGCACCAGCGAGGTGCCCATGACGTCGGTGCCGTGCAGGTCGTCGTCCTCGACGTGTACGGCCTTGTCGGCGCCCATCGACAGCGCCTTGCGCAGCGCGTCCTTGGCGTCTTCGGGACCGACAGTCAACACGGTGATCTCGGCGTCGTCCGCCTCGTCCGCGATCTGCAGTGCCTGCTCGACGGCGTACTCGTCCAGCTCGGACAGCAGGCCGTCCACGTCCTCGCGGTCGACGGTCAGGTCATCGGCGAAGTGCCGATCGCCGGTGGCGTCGGGCACGTACTTCACACAGACAACGATCCTCAAGCTCACGCCGGCTCTCCTACTGCATCGTCTTTTCAGGTGCTGCCTTATCCAGGCAGCATAGGCGCCTTACTGGGCGGATCCCGGTCGGGGCGGCCCACGCTCCGACGGAAATGTTACTCGTCAGTACATCGTGGGCGACGCCCGGAGGCAAGGTCCGCTATGTGTGACCTTGCCAACGCTCGTGCCGCCCCGCCCAGCAGGCACGATTCACTCGCGCAGGGCGTTGAAGCGCCCCTGGTGGTAGAGGAGCGGACGCCCGGCGGCACTGCTGGACGCCTGGAGATCGCCCGCGACCACTTGGGCAATGACCACACGGTGGTTCCCCGCCGGTATTCGTGCCGAAACCCGGCACACCAACCAGGACAGCACGCCGTCCAGCAACGGCACCCCCTCGGGGCCGCTGCGCCAACTGGTGTCCGGGCCGAATCGATCGGCTCCGCTGCGGGCGAAGAGGCCCGCGAGCTCCACCTGGTGCTCGCCGAGGATATGCACCCCGACGAACTCACCGCCGGACACCGCCGGCCAACTGGAGGACTGCGTTCCCATGGAGAAGGAGATCAGGGGCGGTTCGGCTGACACGGACGTCAGCGAGGTGGCGGTGAAACCGACAGGGCGCCCCGCACCCCTGGCGCCCTGCTCGGCCGCGGTGATCACCGCAACCCCCGCGGCATGCTGCCGGAAGACGGAACGGAGCAGGTCGGCGGAGCCCTCTTGGACGGTGGCGGGGAGCAGCATTCCGTCAGGGTGTCGACGGCTGGCGCGCACAGTCAAGCCACGGCCAGCAGATGCGAGCTGCGTCACGGACGGTGTTCACCGCTCACCGCGCGTCCCAGCACAGCGATCACGTCGGCCTTCCTGGGTTGGCCCTCGGCGCGGCGCACCAATCGACCTCGCCCGTCCAGCACCAGGACGGTGGGCGTACGCTCCACGCCCAGGGCCCGCACCAGATCCAGGCGGGCCTCCGCATCGATCTCGGCATGAGCCACCCCCGGCACCAGGGCCGCCACCTCCGCGAGGATGCGACGGGTGGCGCGGCAGGGCTGACAGAAGGCGGTCGAGAACTGGACCAAGGTCGCCCGAGCGCCCAGCGGCGCACCGAGCTCAACCGCGCCGAGCGACCCGCTCGCCAGCACCTCGGGCCCCCTGGACCCGCACTGCCCCTCGCTCACCACTGACTCCTTTCCGCTCGCCGCCACCGCCACATCCCGCTCGCGCAGCGTTCGAACCACCGCAGGAATTCCCGTCAACCAAGAACGTGACAAGAATCTCCCAGGCATTCCGGTCACCTGCCGCGTCAGGACTGGCCCCGACGCCGCACATCGGGCACGATCTGGCCAATGCCGCTATACCTACGGCTGCGTAACTTCCCGCCGGGAGCACCTCCCCAGGCAGAAAGAGGGGTCTCCCCGATGGCAGAGCTGGTCTATCCCCCGGTCATCGGCGCCGCGCACACCCTGTTCCGCGCGCTCGACATCCGCATCGACATGAAGGGGACCGAGAACATCCCGCGCAAGGGCGGGGCGGTCCTGGTGTCCAACCACATCGGCTACCTCGACTTCATCTTCACCGGCCTGACCGCGCGCCCCGCCAAGCGGTTGGTGCGCTTCATGGCCAAGGAGTCCGTCTTCCGACACAAGGTGTCGGGGCCGCTCATGCGCGCGATGAAGCACATTCCGGTGGACCGGAAGCAAGGCGAGGCTGCCTACCAGCACGCTCTGGACGCCCTGCGCTCCGGTGAGATCATCGGTGTCTTCCCCGAGGCGACCATCTCGCAGTCGTTCACGCTCAAGAGCTTCAAGTCGGGGGCGGCGCGCCTGGCGCAGGAAGCCGGGGTGCCGATGATCCCGGTGGCCCTCTGGGGCACCCAGCGCCTGTGGACCAAGGGCCGCCCCAAGGACCTCAAGCGCAGCCACATCCCCGTCACCATGCGCGTGGGCGAGCCCATCGAGGCCCCCGCAGACCAGTACGCGGGCGCGCTGACCCGTCGGTTGCGCGAACGGATCCAGGAGCTGCTGGAGGCCGCCCAGCGCGCCTATCCGGTGCAGCCCGCGGACGCCAAGGGCGCTTGGTGGCTGCCGGCCCACCTCGGAGGGTCGGCGCCGACCCCGGCGGAGGCCAAGGAGCTGGGCTGAGGAGTCGCGCGGGTCCGCTCCCGGAGAGGGCACGGACCCGCGCCCCGGCGGCCGTCGGCTCGAAGGACGGGCTGAGCACGACGAGCACCCTCACGTAGACGAGGCCGCCGTGAGGGTGCTCGGCCCGACGGCACGCCAGGCCCACGTCAGGTCCGCCCGGAGTTCGTCAACAGGCGACGCCGGCCGAGCGGACCGGCATCGCGAGCTCGGTGCGGGCGCGGCTACCAGCCCCGGTGCGGGCGGCCTTTCGCTGCGGGCTCGCAAAGACCGCCCGGAGGGGCACTTGCAGTCGCGGACCCTTAGCGGTTGATCTCTTCCTTGAGTGCGGCGAGGAACTCGTCCACGTCGTTCTCGGTGGTGTCCCAGGCACACATCCAGCGGACGTCGCCGGCCGCCTCGTCCCAGAAGTAGAAGCGGAAACGCTTCTGCAAACGCAGGCTGACCTCGTGCGGCAGTCGTGCGAAGACCGCGTTGGCCTGCACCGGGTAGAGGATCTCGACCCCGTCGACCTGACGGACGCCGTCAGCGAGCCTCTGAGCCATCTCGTTGGCGTGCCGCGCACTACGCAGCCACAGGTCCTTGGCCAAGAGCGCCTCCAGCTGCACGGAGACGAAACGCATCTTGGACGCCAACTGCATCGACATCTTCCGGACGTGCTTCATCGCGCGCACGGCATCCGGATTGAGGACCACCACGGCCTCACCGAACATCATGCCGTTCTTGGTGCCGCCGTAGGACAGCACATCCACGCCCACCGTGTTGGTGAAGGAACGCATCGGCACGTCGAGCGAGGCCGCCGCGTTGGCTATCCGAGCCCCGTCGAGGAATACCTTCATGCCCCGCTCGTGGGCGTGCTCACAGATGTCGCGGATCTCGTCCGGCGTGTAGACGGTTCCCAGTTCGCTGTTCTGGGTGATCGCCACCACCTGCGGCATGGCCCGGTGCTCGTCGTCCCAACCCCACGCCTGCCGGTCGATGAGCTCAGGGGTGAGCTTGCCGTCCGGCGTGGGCACGGTGAGGAGCTTGAGCCCCGCCATCCGCTCGGGCGCTCCGCCCTCATCGACGTTGATGTGGGCGGACTCCGCGGCGATCACCGCACCCCAGCGGTCCGTCATGGCCTGCAAGGCGACGACGTTGGCGCCCGTGCCGTTGAAGACGGGGAAGGCCTGCGCATAGGGGCCGAAGTGCCCCCGGAACACCTTCTGAAGGTGCTCCGTGTACACGTCCTCTCCGTAGGCGACCTGATGGCCGCCGTTGGCGAGGGCGACGGCCTCCAGGAGCTCGGGGTGGACGCCCGCGTAGTTGTCGCTGGCGAATCCGCGCACCGCCGGGTCGTGGTGGCGGCGGGCATCGGTCCTCAGGGGTGCGGGGTGAGCCACAGACGCTGTCCGTTCACATCGGAGGCGGGCCTGTCGAAGACTCCGGCGATGGCCTCGGCCAGCTCCGTGACGTCGGTGAAGCCCGCGAACTTCGCATTCGGGCGCTCGGCGCGCATCGCGTCGTGCACCAGTGCCTTGATGACCAGGATCGCAGCCGCAGCGCCGGGGCCCGCCTCGCCCCCCGCCTTACGGAAGGAGTCGGCCATGGCCAGCGTCCAGGCTTCAGCCGCCGCCTTGCCGGCGTTGTAGGCGGCGTTGTTGGCGGTCGGCTTGGTCGCCCCGGACTGGCTGATCAGGAGGTAGCGGCCACGGTCGCTGCGCAGCAGGCCGTCGTGGAACGCGAGCGAGGTGTGCTGGACGGTCTTGACCAGCAACTTTTCCAGCAGATCCCAGTCGGCGAGGTCGGTCTCCGGGAAGGAGGTGCTGCCGCGCCAGCCGCCCACGAGGTGGACCAGACCGTCGATCCGGCCGAACTCCTTCACCGTACGCTCGGCCCACTCCCTGGTCGCAGCCAGGTCCAACAGGTCGACCGTGTCTCCGGTGACGGTGGCCCCGCCGTGGGCGTAGCGGGCAGCATCCACGGCTTCCGCCAGACGCGCCGCATCCGCGTCCGCGGCCACCACGACGGCTCCCGCCTCCGCGAGCCTGAGCAGGGTCGCACGTCCCGCGGGCCCGCCGGCGCCCGCCACCGCGACCACCGCTCCGTGGAGTGCTCCGTTGCCGTTGCCGTTGCCGTTCATCGAAGCCTCCTGCTCCTCACGGGCACTCACGCGGCGACCCGCTCGGCGTTCGTCGCGGTGATCCCCTTGGCGGAGGCGATCACGCTCTTGAGCTTCTTGGCGAGCGCCTCATAGAACATGCTGAGCGGAAACTCGTCGGACAGCACGTCGTCCACCAGCTTGCGCGGGGGCAGGGTGAGGTCCAGCGCGTCCGGGCCCTTGGCCCAGCGCGATCCGGGGTGCGGCGCGAGGTAGGCGGAGACGAAGTCGTACGCCTTGAACCAGTGCACGAGCTTGGGGCGGTCGATGCCCGCCCGGTACAGCTCCTCGATCTCGGTGCAGAGCCGGTTGGTGACCTCCGGTGCCCGCTCCCAGTCGATGGTCAACCTGTTGTCGGTCCAGCGCAGGACGTCGTTCTTGTGCAGGTAGGCGAAGAGCAGCTGGCCGCCGAGGCCGTCGTAGTTGCGGTTGCGGTCGCCGGAGACCGGGAAGCGGAACATCCGGTCGAAGAGCACCGCGTACTGCACGTCGCGGCCGTGGGCGTTGCCTTCGGCTTCGAGCTTCACGGCCTCCTTGAAGGCGGTGAGGTCGCAGCGCAGCTCCTCAAGGCCGTACATCCAGAACGGCTGACGCTGCTTGATCATGAACGGGTCGAAGGGCAGGTCACCGTGGCTGTGGGTGCGGTCGTGCACCAGGTCCCACAGGACGAATGCCTTCTCGCAGCGCTCCTGGTCCTGGACCATGGCGGCGATGTCCTCGGGCAGCTCCAGCCCGAGGATGTCCACGGCCGCCTCGGTGACCTTGCGGAAGCGGGCGGCCTCACGGTCGCAGAAGATGCCGCCCCAGGTGAAGCGCTCGGGGGCTTCGCGTACCGCGATGGTCTCCGGGAAGAGCACGGCGGAGTGGGTGTCGTACCCCGCGGTGAAGTCCTCGAAGGTAATGCCGCAGAAGAGGGGGTTGTCGTACCGGGTGGCTTCGAGCTCGGCGAGCCACTCCGGCCAGACCATGCGCAGCGCGACCGCCTCGAAGTTGCGGTCCGGGTTGCCGTTCTGCGTGTACATGGGGAAGACGACCAGGTGCTGGAGGCCGTCGGCCCGCTGGGAGGCCGGCTGGAAGGCCAGCAGGGAGTCCAGGAAGTCCGGCACGGTGGCGCCGGCGCGCACCCACTTGCGCAGGTCGGCCACGAGCGCGCGGTGGTAGTCGGCGTCGTGGGGCGTCAGCGGGGAGAGCTCTTCGACAGCGCCGATCATGCGCTCCACGACCGCCTCGACAGCCGCCGGGGACGGGGCGCCCTCGGCTTCGAAGTCGATGGAGCCGTCCTTGGACTGCCAGGGGCGGATCTCCTCCACGGCGGACTTGAGCACGGGCCAAGCGGAGTGGTCCACGATCCGCTCACCGGCGGCTATCGCGCCACTGTCCGCGCCCTGCACAAGGGTTTCCGTCATGTCACTTCCTCCACAGGAGAACCTCAGGTCAGTGCAGCCTAAACGGGCGAGGCTCTTCCGCTCAAGAGGATCAGAAGAAAAATATTCGGCCAGCACCCCGGTTACACCGAAATTTTTCCCGCACCCGGCCGTCCCGGCGACGCTCAGCCCAGCAGTCCCTGCCCAGCGCCGGGTAGGGCGGCAGCGACTGGAGCGGGCTCCAGATTCAGGACACCCGCCACGGCCGGCGTCACCTTGCGCGGGCTGCGTCAAACGCGGTAAGGACGCGCCCACGTGCGGGTGAGGACGCGACCCTCGGCAAAGCGTCGGCAAAAGATCGCAGTCGTTGGGGGGACCGGCCGACGGGCCGGAAAACGGCCTTGCACGGACGGCCCTCCTTCGCCGACCGCCCACTAGGCTGCCTGCTTGCCGCACGGGCGGTCAGGGCCGCCGTGCGGGAGCCGCCGTCGACGGAAGCGAGAGAACCTTGACTTTCCTCACCATCGGTCATCGCGGGGTCATGGGCGTCGAACCCGAAAACACCCTGCGGTCATTCGTCCGCGCCGAACAATGCGGCATGGACGTCATCGAGCTCGACCTCCAGCTCAGCAAGGACGGCGCCCTCGTCGTCATGCACGACGCAGAAGTGGACCGCACCACGGACGGCAGCGGCGCCATCGCCGCGCTGACCCTGGCCGAGCTGCGGGAGCTCGACGCCGGCGAAGGCGAGCGGGTACCGCTGTTCGAGGAGGTCGTGGAAGCGGTACGCGCCCCGCTGCAAGCCGAGATCAAAGACCCGGCCGCCGCCCAGGCGCTCGCCTCGGTACTCATCCGACGTGACCTCACCGCCCGAGTGGAGGTCTCCTCCTTCCACGACGCGGCGCTCGCCGAGATCACCCGACTCGTACCGGGCGTGCGTAGCACTCTCAACGCGGGTCGGTATGGGGAGGACATCGTGGACCGGGCTCTGGCCGCGGGAGCGGAGTCGGTCGCGCTGAACATCCGCCGACTCACCCTGGAGACGGCCGAGTCCGCGCACGCCGCCGGCCTGAAGGTGATCGGCTGGGTGGTCAACACCCAGGAGCACCTGAGGCTGGTCCGGGCGCTGGAGCTGGACGGCGCCGTCACCGACCTCCCCGAGATCCGCCGGACCGGCCGCTTCACCGCCTGAGCGACCAGAGCGCCCCGACCACGGACCTATAGCGCCTTCACCAGCAGTTCGAACTGCAGGTCGTCCCGACGAGGGATGCCGAAGCGCTCGTCGCCGTAGGGGAAGGGGCTCATCTGGCCGGTGCGCCGGTAACCGCGCCGCTCGTACCAGGCGATGAGTTCCGCCCGCACCTGGATCACCGTCATCTGCATCTCGCGCACGCCCCAGTCGGCGACGACCCGGCGTTCCGCCTCGGCGAGGACGACCTTGCCGAGGCCCGCGCCCTGGAGTTCGGGGCGCACCGCGAACATCCCGAAGTACGCGCTGTCTCCGCGCCGTTCAAGCTGGCAGCAGGCGACGATCACGCCGTCCTGCTCGACCACGACCAAGGTGCTGTTGGCGGCCTCGACCACGTCCCGCACCCCCTGCTCATCGGTGCGCTGCCCATCGAGGTAGTCGGCCTCGGTGGTCCAGCCACCCCGGCTGGCTTCGCCGCGGTACGCCGATTCCACCAACTTCAGCAGCTCGGGCACATCCGCCTCGACGGCGTCCCGGAAAGTCGGGTTGCTCACTTTGCCACGTCCCCATCCCACTCGATCACACAGCGCCCGAGCCTAACCCGGCGCACGGGCGGGCAGTGCATGAGGGACTGGACGAGCCGGAAGGCGCCGGGCCGGTTCCCGGCGGGGAGGACACGGTGCACGCAACGACGACGTCCGCGTGGCTGCTGGTGGCCTTGTGCGCGCTCAGTGGCGGATCCTGCCTACTGCGGCTGCGTGAGGGATGCCGCAAGGAACGGGTGGAGATGTCCCGGGAGGCCGTCATGGGGCTGGGGATGGCCGCGATGGCTGCCCTGCCGGCGGTGTCCGAGGCCGTCGCGGGCTGGGCGTGGCCGTGGGCGGTCCTGTGCGCGCTCTTCGGAGCGAGCTCGCTGTGGGCCCTGTGGCGGCGGCACCTGCACCATGCGGTGGGCTCGCTCGCGATGGTCTACATGACCTTGGTCATGCTGACCGCACCGGGCGGCGCACACGCCGGGCACGGAACGGGCGCCGGAGGCGTCCCCGCACTCACCGGCTTGCTGCTCCTCTATTTCGCGGGGTACGTGCTCCGCGGCGGGACGCGGCTGCTCCGCTCGGCCGGGCCCGGCGACCTGGCTCCCGTACGGGCCACGGTCAGCGTCACCGAGCTGGCGGGGGCTTGCCGGCTGGCCATGGGCATCGCGATGTTCGCCATGCTGATCGGCATCTGAACACAGTTGCCGCAGGCTGCCGCGACCAGCCGTGGCAGCCTGCGGAGTGTCCTGCGTCACTTGGTCGTCCAGTCCGTACCTACGGCCCGCGGTGCACTCATAGGCTGATCCCATGATGGTCTCCGCCGCACTCCTGCTGCTCGGCGCACTGGCCGCGATCGTCGCGCCCCGACTACTGGCGCGAGCCGAGTGGCCGGAACGGGAACCGGTGGTGGCACTGTGGGTGTGGCAGTGCGTGGTGGCCGCGGTTCTCCTCTGTTTCGCGCTGTCGATGACCTTCAGCGCAGCCGCCGCCTGGATGGCCGTGCGCGGTCGCGTGTTCGCTCCCGCGCCGCACCGGGTGATCGAGGCGTACGCCCTCGGCGCCGGGAGCCCCTGGGCGGCTGGCACCGCACTGGTCCTGCTGGGCGGCGCGGTGTGGACGGCCGCGATGCTCACCCGCGAGGTGTGGCGGGCCCGGGCGCGGCGTCGGACCCGGCGTGCCGAGCTGTTGGTCCGTGCGCCGCTGATGCCCGGCGAAGTGCCGGGCTCCGAGCCGCTGGTGGTCCTGGAGGCACCGCGTCCAGATGCTTGGTGGCTGTCCGGCACGCGGCCTCAACTGGTGATCACCACGGCCGCGTTGCACCGCCTCAAGGGACGACAGCTCGACGCCGTGCTGGCCCACGAAGCCGGCCACGCCGCGGCCCGTCACGACTGGCTGCTCTACTGCGCCAGCGCGCTGGCCAGTGGCTTCCCACAGGTGCCGGTGTTCGCCGCGTTTCAGGCCGAAATGCACCGGCTCGTGGAACTGGCGGCCGACGATGTAGCCTCGCGTCGTTTCGGCAGGCTGACGATCGCCCTCGCCCTGGTCGGGCTCAACGAGGACAGCGGGGTGTTCGGGCCCTGCCCGACGCCCCAGGCGCATATCCCGCAACGGGTGCGGCGGCTCCTTTCGGGCGCGCCCCGGCTCACGGCCGCAAGGCGGCTGCGGCTGACCGCCGCTGCGGCCCTGGCACCAGTGGTGCCACTGCTCGTGGCGCTTGGCCCGGGCTTGTCCGCGCTGGCTTGAGACCAGATGGCCGGCGCGGGGCGGGAACGGATGATGTCCGTCGAGCCGCCAGTAGAGCGCGCGGCCCAGCGGTTCCTGTCCGCGTTCAGCGGCATCTCGCCTCATTTCCGGCTCGACGGAATCTTCTGACTGCCGCTCAGTACCGCTTCGAGATGGCCATCCGCTTCACCCTCTGGGAGGGCATCACCGGCGCGGCCGGCCAGCCCGCCGCGCCCTGACCCAGGACCCGAAGCCGGGCCCCACCACACCCCGGCACACCGTCAGACGAACACGCACCCGACAACGTGACAGCACCGTCCATACGCTACTGAACTAAAACTATTCAGGATGAAAACCGGCCTGTAGGGTCATTCGATGGTGCGGGCGTAGTAGGGGCGATGCTGAGAAGCAACTGGCGGTGATTGGTACGTCCACGCACCCACCGGTTTCGCGTCGCCGACGAGGGAACCGAGGTCGGCGCCGATCCCGTTCGTATGGTCGACGACCGACACCTTGTACCTTCCTTCGTCCTCTGACGCCAAGGGATACAAGAGGTAGGGCTGACACACATTGAACGGGGCTGCGATCGTCCTGCCTCCGTTGTCGTCGCTCGGGCTGCGACCGTACATGGTGATCGGGGCCATACTCACGGGCACGGGCCTGACACCTGCTAGGTCGATCTGGAAGGAAAACGTCGTCTTGTCATGGGGGACAAGCTTCTGCCCGTTCTCCAGCCCCGCCTGCTTACACGTGACCGTCCACGCGTCCGAGGGGGCGGCGTTCGGTGAAGGAATAACCGTCTCGAACCACGCCGGGAGTTTAGGCTCGCCGAATAGTTCCTTTCCGGCCTGGATGGCGAGCGGGCTGTCGCAGACTACGTGGGTCCGCCAATAGCCGCTCAGCTTGGTCTGGTCCTGGCCTTCGGCGAACTGTCGATAGCAGAGATTCGGAAGGAACGTGGACGACGCCTTGGGGTGCGCGATGATGTTGAGTTCGATCTCCTGCGTCAGGCTTCCCCCACCTGCGAACTGCGCGAAGTATAGTTGGTAATTTAGGGAAACGCAGGCCTTGGTGTCGAACAAGGTTACTTCGAGCTCAGGGTTTTCCTTCTTGAGTCGCCGACTTGCCGGACCTGGGTCGACTAGGAAGTCGAGGCCGATGTGATGCAGGGCACCGATCTGGAATGGAAGTCGGAAATCTTCATGGACGGGAGGGAGGTGATTCCAGCGGGCGGCCACAAGATGGCTCCTCTTCATCAGAACAGACTCGCGCGGAACAAGAGATGAGTGAACAAGGAAAACGAGGCAGTGGAGTTACGTCGGTTCGCGCTTGTCGCCTACGGGAGTCAGGCACCATCGGCTTCGGTCCGAGGCCGATGGTGCGTGGGGGGCGACGACGCCGCTGGCCAAGGGATGTCCCGTTAGCGCCGAAGATGAGGCTGCTACAGGGGTCGGGTCGCTGAACTCATCCTCTCTTCTGCACGCACGTAGGCAAGTTCCAGAACGCTTCGGGATCGAGCCGGCAAGCCGCACTCGCCGATCCGACCGAGGGCCGCGTCAGCCGGCCTTGAAAATGTCATCAACCGACCACGCGTGGTGGACTTCGAGATGCCAAGCACGGCGGCAGGGCCTGATGGGCACAGTCATCTACCAGCACATGGGCGATCGGGGCGAACTGCGCCTCATGAGGCGTGTCCTGCGTCCCGCCACTCTGCGTCCGTACCCGCGATGATGAGACCTGCGCCTCCGTGATCTCCCACAACCCGCCCACCCAACTAGTCTCCATACGCCCTGTCCCTACGAGGCCAGTTGCGCCTTATCAGACAGGACGCAATCTATGGAACTGCCGGGCTCGTTGACGCTCTTTGCCGCGATAGTGACCAACTGCTCCACAATTGGATAATCACCGCTTTTGCCCGTCATGTCATGACCGACACACCCTCGCAGAATGGATTCGCACTCCAGCGGCTCCAGACACATGTGTGGCTCTCGGAGAACTCTAGCGAGACGGCTCGAACTGAGGTGGTCGCCTGTCATCCGATTGGCGGATGCGCGACCGACCAACCGGCGGATGTACGCCTCACCCAGTTGGTGGATAGGGATCTACTCCAGCTCTCCGGCTGACCGGAGGAGAAAGCCGTCACCCCTGTGCTCTTATCGTGGAACTGTTCACGCCATTCGGACTATCTCGCATGTCGGAGGTCATGATGTCTGTGATTCACGCAAGCGTCCCGAGCGCTCCGTACACTCGCCTGCCGCGCTTCACTGCGGAAATCGCCGAACCGATTGAGGCTGCGAGCTGGGCACTATGCGATACCGGCGTGAGACAACATGCCGTTCGTGACTACCAGCAACAGGGCTACGCCGTCGTGCAGGTACACGGATCCGCCTCCACCACGAGCGACCTCTTCACCCTGGCCAAAGCCCTGAACCTCGGCGCGCCATTCACCCCGCCGGTCTACAAGAACAGCCCCCACACATCCGGCGGCGTCAGCGACATATCCGCCCGCAAGGATGGCGCACATCCGTTCGAGGGCTCTCGCGGACAGGACTTGCATTGTGACGGCACCTTGCAGCACCTCGGCGAGGTTCCGACGACCATTTTGCTGTGCTCCGCCCCTGCGGCGGAGGGCGGCGTGACCTACTTGGTCAACCTTGTCGACGCCTACACGGCCCTCCTGCGAACCGACCCGGAGGCCGCAGAACAGCTAGCCCACGACGGTGCCCTCAAGCGCACGTCCGGTAGCCATTCTGTGATCGGCCCCGCCTTCACCGAGCAACAACCAGGGCATCTGATGTCTCGATACAGCAGGACCGTCACGGATCGTTATTACGCTCTGCCTGGCCGTCAAGGTGCACTCAAGCGTGCCCTCGCCTTCATGGACGCTGCCGCGCGACCGGGGAGTGCCTTCAGGACCGAAGTCGTCCTCGACTCGGGCCAAGCTCTGATCTTCGCAAACGACCAGATGGGTCATGGTCGTACCGCCTATCTCGATGCCCCCTCACGCCCCCGGCTACTGCGACGTGGTTTGTTCACGACACGGCCATGCGCGTGAACCTCACGCCCCGGTCCCGTCCTCGACTTGGACCCCGGCCGTCGAACCAACCACCCCTCCATACCGTGGGCCCGGAGGGCTCCCTCGGCCAGGCGGAGCCAACCCCACTGCCCTCGGCGGCCGGTACGTCGGGAATCCGGTGACAGGGGAGAGCGCGGCACCGCGGCGAGGCGACTTCCCGCAGTTCACCTCCCGGCCGCACCCGCGTGTCACGCTCCGGAGCCGGCGCGACGCCGACTGGACGGGGGAATTCGGAATGCTTAAAATGTCTGAATGACGGCACTTATATCATAAGTGTCCTATGAGGGTAGACAATTCCTCCCGGGGCGGTCGAAGGCGCAGAGTCTGCGTGGACGGTGAGCCTTTGTCTCGGTTTCCGCGCAGGCCGCGCCGCCGTTCTCGTCGTCCAGCCCGTTCGTCCGCCGGACTCGGCTCTCGATGTGACCGGCTCCGCGAAAGGAAGCTGACCGTGTCCCTGCCGACATCCAGCGCCATCGCCTTGCACATCAACGGCGACGACCATGAACTGATCGTGGACTACCGCACCAGCCTGCTCGACGTGCTGCGGGAACGTCTCGGTCTGACCGGCACCAAGAAGGGGTGCGACCACGGGCAGTGCGGCGCCTGCACGGTCCTGACCAACGGACGCCGGACGCTCTCCTGTCTGCGGCTGGCGGTGACGGCAGAGGGATGTGACATCACCACGATCGAGGGCCTGGCCGACGGCGAGCGGCTTCACCCGGTGCAGCAGGCGTTCCTCGACCTCGACGGCTACCAGTGCGGCTACTGCACGCCGGGACAGATCTGTTCGGCGGTGGCGGTGCTCGATGAGCAGGCTGCTGGCTGGCCGAGCGCCGTCACCCGTGACGTCCGCCCGGAGGCCGGGCAGCCGATCCTGAACGCCGACGAGATCCGCGAGAGGATGAGTGGCAATCTCTGTCGCTGCGGCGCCTACGTGTCGATCGTCAAAGCCATCGCACGGGCGGCCCGTCAGGGCGGGGAGGACCCGATAGCCGAGGCATGGGGGTCGGGATGAGAGAGTTCGGCTACCACCGCGCAATCGATCCCTCGGACGCGGTTGCGGTGCGTGACACCCACCCGGACGCACGCTTCCTCGGCGGCGGTACCAACCTCGTCGATCTGATGAAGGCCGGCGTCGAGCGGCCCACCATGCTCGTCGACGTCAGTCGACTGCCTTTCGACACGATCGAAGTGGCGCCGGACGGCGGCCTCCACATCGGCGCGGCCGTCGTCAACAGCGATCTCGCCGCCCATCCCGAGGTCCGCCGCCGGTATCCGGCACTGGCGCAGGCGGTGCTCGCGGGAGCCTCCGGACAGCTCCGCAACATGGCGACGGTCGGTGGGAACCTGCTCCAGCGCACCCGTTGCGCCTACTTCAACGACATCACAACACCTTGCAACAAGCGAGTCCCGGGAAGCGGGTGCCCGGCCATCGAGGGCGAGCACCACAACCACGCCATTCTGGGCGCCTCCGAATTCTGTGCGGCCGTCCACCCGTCGGACCTAACCGTCGCGTTGACGGCGTTCGACGCGGTCGTCTCGTACCAGACGAGCCAAGGTCCCGGCGAACTGCCGTTCAGCGAGTTCTACCTTCCCGTGGGTGACACCCCCCACCGCGAGACCGCTCTCCCGCCCGGAGCGCTGGTCACCGGCGTCACCCTGCCGCCTGCTCCGCTCGCCGCGCACTCGCGGTTCCGGAAGGTACGCGAGCGCGCCTCCTACGCGTTCGCGATCGGCTCGGTCGCCGCCGCACTCGACGTGCAGGACCATGTCGTACGCGATGTGCGACTCGCCTTCGGCGCGGTCGCCTCCCACCCCTGGCATGCCATCAAGGCCGAACGGCAACTGGCCGGGGCGCCGGCGGACCCCGCGTCGTTCGCCGCCGCCGCTGATGCCGAACTGGCCGCCGCCCGGCCGCTTCCCCACAACGGGTACAAGGTGACCTTGATGCGCAACCTCGTGGTGGCGGTGCTGACGGAACTCACCGAGGAGGCCCGCCCATGACGGCGGTGACAGCGGCAAGAGGGCGTGTCGGCACCCCGTACGTCCGTGTGGACGGCCGGGACAAGGTCACGGGGGCAGCCCGCTACGCCGGGGACTTCTCCTTCCCCGGGCTCGCTCACGGAGCACTGGCGCTGTCCACCATCGCCCGGGGCCGTATCCGCTCCGTCCAGGCTGCTGCCGTCGCTGCGATGCCCGGCGTGCTGGCCGTCCTGCATCACGGCAACGCTCCGCACGTGGACTTGGAGATGCTGAGCGTGCCACCGGACCCGACGGTCGCTCTGTTCCAGCACGACCGAGTGCCCCATGTCGGCTGGCCGGTGGCACTGGTCGTCGCCACGACCGCCGAGCAGGCTCGAGAGGCGGTCGAGTCACTGGTGATCCACTACGAGCAAGAGCCGCACGACGTCGAGTTCTTCGCCGAACACCCCGACGCCTACGTGACGGACACCCCCCTCATGCCACCGGCGGTGGCACGGAAAGGAGACCTGGAATCCGCACGCGCAGCGTCCCCGGTCCTCGTCGACGCGCTGTACACAACCGCCGAGGAGCACCACGGCATGATGGAGCCCCATGCCGCTACCGCACTCTGGGACGGCGACAGGCTCGAAGTCCTCGACTCCAACCAGGGGAGCCAATGGGTCGCGGACGGCCTCGCGATGTTGTTCTCACTCGATCCGGCCCAAGTGCACGTGCGTTCCGAGCACGTCGGAGGCGCGTTCGGATCGAAGGGTTTGCGTGCACACCAAGTGGCCGCAGTGATGGCCGCGACGGTGCTCCAGCGCCCGGTCAGAGTGGTATTGACTCGCCGTCAGATGTTCTCGCTGACCGGCTACCGGAGCCCCACCGCACAACGGATCAGGCTCGGCTCCGACCGCGCGGGACGATTGCTCGCCGTGCAGCACGACGCGTTGAGCATGACGTCGACCGTGCACGAGTTCGTCGAGCCGAGCTCCGAGATGGGGCGGCTGATGTACGACGCTGGCGCGCACCACACCCGTAACCGGGTCGTACGGCTGGACGTTCCCACCCCGACCTGGATGCGCGCGCCGGGCATGGCCCCCGGCTCTTTCGCCCTGGAGTCCGCTCTCGACGAGCTCGCCGAAAAGTGCGGCGTGGACCCCATCGTGCTGCGCACCCGAAACATCCCCGCCGCAGGACCCATGTCCGAACTGCCGTTCAGCAACCACAACCTGCTCGCCTGCTTCACCGAGGGAGCCCGGAGGTTCGGCTGGCCGGACCGCGACCCGCGCCCCGGCCTGCGACGCGAGGGGCACTGGGTAGTGGGGACCGGTACGGCCGGGGCCGTCTACCCCGCAGTAGTCGCACCCTCCACGGCCTCCGCGACGGCCGAGGCGGACGGCACCTTCACCATACGGATCACCGCGTCCGACATCGGGACCGGAGCACGCACCGCGCTGACCCTCGTTGCCGCCGATGCACTGGAGGTGGCGCCGGAGCACGTGCGTGTCCTCATTGGGGACAGCGACTTCGGCCCGGCGGTGATCGCCGGTGGCTCCATGGGAACCCGTTCCTGGTCCTGGGCTGTCATGATGGCGGCACGCAGGCTGCGAAAGCATTTGAGCCGGGACGGGATCATCCCGCCCGAAGGGATCACGGCGCGCGCGGACACCTCCGCGGAGGTCGCCGCTCTACCACCGAGGGAACGGCATTCCTTCGGAGCGCAGTTCGCAGAGGTGGCCGTGGACCCGGCTACCGGTGAGGTACGGGTACGGCGCATGCTCGGTATCTTCGCGGCGGGCCGGATCGTCAACCCGCTGACGGCGCGGAGCCAGCTCGTCGGCGGAATGACCTGGGGCATCTCCATGGCCCTCCACGAGGAGGCGGTCAGAGACCGGGTAACCGGCGGTCAGATAGGCCCCGATCTCGCGAACTACCACGTCGCAACCCACGCAGACGTGCCGGAGATCGAGGCAGACTGGGTGGACGATTCGGACCCCGACGACCCCGTGGGGATCAAAGGCATCGGCGAACTGGGGATCGTGGGCGCCGCCGCGGCGATCGCGAACGCCGTCTGGCACGCGACCGGCGTGCGGCACCGGAACCTGCCGATCCGACCCGACCGCGTACTGGTCGCGGCCATGGCAGGACGCGAGGGTCCGCAGACCCGCACGCGGGGTCCAAAGGACGCAGGTCCCGAACTCGCCGGGGGATGATGGTCGGGGGCGCCGCATGCGTCGACACACCACGCCGGCCACGAGCCAACACCGCACTCCGTCCCGTCTTGCGGGCCTCAATTTCAGTGACGCCGCACCTGCCTACGGCCCCGCTGCGGATGCCGTTGCCGACCGGGCGGGTGCCTCGTGTGATCGACGTCGACGACTTCGCAGCGTGCCGGCGGCACCGCTATGCCGCCGTGATCACCGATGCCGAGCCCCACGAACGATCGACGTGCTCCCCAGCCGCACGGCCGACACGAGCACGCGTTCCGCTTCCGTAGGGCAAACGGCCCCACCGAGTGCATCGGCACCGAGAGCAATGGGATCGCGTGCCAGATGACCGCCAGGTGTACGGCCAGTCCTCGGCATGAGGCAGGTAGGTGACGGCTTCCGCTGGTCGGGGGAGCTCGCTTCCCCCGGTCGGGGAGCCCCCGGTGGGGGGCCGACTGCTGGATGTCGCGACCGAGCACCGCCCCTCACCACACCCCGGGCTGGATGGCGCTCCTCCCCACACCCCAGTTCAACTGCCCGGCGGGACGGAGCGACACCCACCATCGACCGTGGACCAAGCCCTTAGACTGCCGGCCCATGCAAAGGCCCGGTGTTCCCTCCTGGTGGCCGGCTGTCGGCTGCGCGGTGGCCGCAGCCACCCTGATGGCACTCGTGCTCGCAGGCTGGACGCCCTTGGTCGCCGTGGACCAAGCAGTGGCACTCTCACTCCACCGTCACGCGCTCGCACACGCGCTGCCGACCCTCGTCAACCGCGCGCTCAGTGACTGGGTGTGGGATCCCAGCGTGCTGCGCCTGCTCACCGCGGGCGTGGCTGCCGCGCTCTGGTGGCGGGGGCAGCGGAGACGGGCCTGGTGGGTTCTGGGCACCCTGGCAGCGGCGGGCGCACTCAACAACGGGCTGAAACTCGCGGTCGGCCGGCCGCGCCCGCAGTGGATCGACCCGGTGGACTCGGCGCCGCACGCGGCCTGGCCTTCCGGACACGCGCTGACCGCAGCGGTCGTGTTCGGCTTGCTGGTGTGGATCCTGTGGGACCGCGTCCCCGTCCTGGTCTCCGCTTCGGTCGCCGTGGTCTCGGTCCTCGGCGTCGGATTCACCCGGCTCTACCTGGGCGTGCACTGGCTGAGCGACGTGTTGGGCGGCTGGTTGCTCGGATCCGCGCTGGTGTTGTCGTCCGTGCGCTTGTTCGCTCGGGGACGGCCGGGACGGGCATCGGAACGGTCGGGCCGCCGAGCCGAGACGAGCGGCTGAGACCTGTCCGGCACTAGTACTCCAGCAGCACTTCGTGGCTTGACCTGGGGAAACGTCGAGCGGGTGGGAGTGTAGCGGGCAGGAGTCGGTCACGGACGGCTTCTGCC
>NZ_JBIAGC010000061.1:0-28859 GCF_042869595.1 Streptomyces sp. NPDC006879 | reverse complement strand
GAAAGACGTCGAACTCGCCGCATAACCCCAGCAACCCCGAACCACCCCAAACCCCACACAGGCGCCTTGACGAAAGACATAGAGGCACCCCCCCCGGAAAGCCCCAAAAGGCGTCTTTCCAGTCCAGTAGGAGATCACGTGCTCACTGTCGGTGACAAGTTCCCCAGCTACGATCTGACCGCCTGCGTCTCGCTGGAGGCCGGCAAGGAGTTCGCCCAGATCGACCACAAGACCTACGAGGGCAAGTGGCGCGTCGTCTTCTTCTGGCCGAAGGACTTCACCTTCGTCTGCCCGACCGAGATCGCCGCGTTCGGCAAGCTCAACGACGAGTTCCTGGACCGCGACGCGCAGATCCTCGGCGTCTCCGGCGACTCCGAGTTCGTCCACCACGCCTGGCGCAAGGACCACGCCGACCTGCGTGACCTCCCCTTCCCGATGCTGGCCGACTCCAAGCACGAGCTGATGCAGGCCTGCGGCGTACAGGGCGAGGACGGCTTCGCCCAGCGCGCCGTCTTCATCGTGGACCAGAACAACGAGATCCAGTTCTCCATGGTGACCGCCGGCTCCGTCGGCCGTAACCCCAAGGAGGTCCTGCGGGTCCTCGACGCCCTGCAGACCGACGAGCTGTGCCCCTGCAACTGGACCAAGGGCGAGGACACCCTCGACGCCGGTGCGCTCCTGGCTGGTGAGTGACCGTGGCCCTCGATGAGCTGAAGTCCGCGATACCGGACTTCGCCAAGGACCTGAAGCTGAACCTCGGCTCGGTCATCGGCAACAGCGGCCTGCCGGCGCAGCAGCTCTGGGGCACCGTCCTGGCCTGCGCGATCGCCTCGCGGTCACCGAAGGTGCTGCGCGAGCTGGAGCCGGAGGCGAAGACCAACCTCTCCCCCGAGGCGTACACCGCCGCCAAGTCCGCCGCGGCGGTCATGGCGATGAACAACGTCTTCTACCGCACCCGCCACCTCCTGTCCGACCCGGAGTACGGCAACCTGCGGGCGGGGCTGCGGATGAACGTCATCGGCAACCCTGGCGTGGAGAAGGTCGACTTCGAGCTGTGGTCGCTGGCCGTCTCCGCGGTCAACGGCTGCGGCCAGTGCCTCGACTCGCACGAGCAGGTACTCCGCAAGGCGGGCGTCGACCGCGAGACGATCCAGGAAGCCTTCAAGATCGCCTCGGTGATCCAGGCCGTCGCCGTGACCCTGGACGCGGAAGCCGTACTGGCGCAGTAGGCAACGTCGGCGCGAGGGTGAACCTCCCGCCGGATGGAAGAGGGCCCCGGCACCCGCCGGGGCCCTCTCGTGCTGGGTGCGCCGCCGCAAGTCCGACGGCCCTCAGCGCCGGAGGGCGGCCATCAACGCTCGCGTGTCCTGGATCATCGCGGACTGGACGGCCGCTTCTTCCAGGTCCGCGTCATCGGGCAGGTCCCCGGTGGGCACCCCCCCGTCGGCGTTGCCCTGGAAGGACCAGCTGGGTTCCACCTGCAGGGTGAAGACCGCGCCTCCCTCCAGGACCCGGAGCATCGGCCCGTCCCAGGCGGAACTCGTCAGCATGAGCGCCCGCTCCCCCAGTCCGGGCACCTGCTCGCTGCGGACCTCGCGTCCGTCCATCCAGGGGGCCAGCTGGGTGTTCGCCTCGAACTCCGACGCCGGATCGGACTCGCGGTGCAGTTCGACGGTCGCCCGCACCTCGTAGGTCCGCACCCAGCCGTCGACCTCGTCCCCCTCCGGGCTGCGCTGCCTCGTGCAGTGCGCGAAGTCCAGCGCCGGATGCCCCCTGAAGACGGAGTTGCCCTCGGACAGCTCGCCGGTGAGCTTCTGCGTCGCGGGGAGCTCCAACTGGGCGCACAGTTCCTGCGATGCCCGGTAGTCGATCCGGGGCGGACGCCCGATTTCGGAGAAGGCGTACAGACCGCCGGCCCACAGCGCCGAGGCGGCCAGAGCGCCACCCAGCCACCCCCTCCAGGCCCACCCTGGCCCCCTCTTGGCCTGCGGTAGTAACGCCTCCTGCGCCGGCGCCCCCTGCACACCCCAGTCACCTACGAGTTCGGGCTCGGATATCACGTACTGCTCCCCCGTGTCCGGTCATGTGACGTACCGACGCTCCCGCGCCGTTCCCCTGAATGTCACCGACTCTAAACGCAGCACCGTCCAGCGAGGTGGGGCGCGTCGACCGGGGCCCGGGCTCCCGGTGGCCGCAGCCCTCGGCCCTCACTTCAGCTCTGCGAGGGGCCTGGCGCGCTCTCCACCGCCGTCGCGCCGTGCGGAGCGGGGCCCACTCGGGAATCGCGTTCCCGGGCGTACGCACGCAGGTAGACCACCACGGTGTTCGTGACCGCGACCAGCGGTACGGCCACGACTGCGCCACCGATCCCGGCCACCATGCCGCCGGCCGCGACCGACAGGACCACGGCCAGCGGATGGACCCGTACCGCCCGGCCCAGGATGAAGGGCTGGAGCACGTGGCCCTCGATCTGCTGCACCGCCAGGACCACCGCCAACACCATCAGGGCGGTGAACACGCCCTGGGTGACCAGGGCGACGACCACGGCCAACGCCCCGGAGACCACCGCACCCACCAGGGGGATGAAGGCGAAGAGGAAGATGAAGACGGCCAGCGGCACCGCCATGGGGACGTCCAGGAAGTAGATGCCCAGGCCGATGAAGATGGCATCGATCATCGCCACGATCACGGTGCCACGTACGTACGCGGTCAGGGTCCGCCAGGCACGCGGACCCGCGCCGGCCAGTCCGGGGCGGGCCGCGGCGGGCATCAGAGCCAGCAGCCAACGCCAGATCCGGCTCCCGTCGTACAACAGGAAGAGCGTCGAGAACATCGCGAGCAGCATGCCGGTGAGTACCTCGACGACGACCGTCACACCCTGGAGTCCAGCTGAGGTGATTTCTTCGGTGTTCGTGCCGATGGTCTCGCTGAGGTTCTTCGCGATGTCGTTGATCTGCTTCTCGGTGACGTGGAACGGGCTGTCCAAGGCCCAGGCCTTGAGCTCTTCGATTCCGTCCCGGACCCGGTCGGAGAGGTTGTCGAGGTTCTCCATGACCTGCCAGACGACGAACCACCCCACCAGCCCGATCATCACGAACCCGGCGATCGCGGTGACGGCCGTGGCCAACCCCCTCGGCAGCCCCATCCGTCTCAACCGGGCCACGGTCGGCTGGAGCAGTGCGGTGATGAGCAACGCGGCGGCGAAGGCGAGGACGAGCAGGCGGATCTCGCTGATCACCTTCATCAGCACCCAGAGCATGCCGGCCAGGATCAGCAGCCGCCAACTCACCTCCGCGGCGACTCTCATCCCCCACGGCACCACCGAGGCGGGCTCGGGCCTCTGCCCTGGCTGCCCCACCAGGACCACGGGCGCGCCCTTGGCCACCGGCAGCCGATCGTCCGGGCCCTGGTCCACCCCCGTCGGGCTGAGCACCGCCACGTCCTCGGCCGCCACTTCCGCGCGCCGCTCGTCGAGGCGCCTCTCCACGTGGGAGAGCCCCCTCCCCAGCCGGCTCAACCACTCTGGCAGCTTCGCCATCCTGTCCCTGTCCCTTCCCCCGACCCCCGAGGCGCGCATTGGTCAAGACCGTACACGCGCGCAGCCCCGCACCGAAGAACGATGCGGGGCTGCGCGGAGAAGCGGGGTGTGGGAACGGGCCAGGTGGCTCTTCGGGGAGACCCAAAGCGGCCTGTCCGCAGCCCTAGTACCAGTGGTTGGCCTGCCAGAAGCTCCAGGCACCGCACGGCGAACCGTAGCGGCTGTTCATGTACTTCAGGCCCCACTCGATCTGGGTCGCGGGGTTCGTGCGCCAGTCGGCTCCGGCAGAGGACATCTTCGATCCCGGCAGCGCCTGCACGAGTCCATAAGCACCGGAGGAGGCGTTCTGCGCCCGGTAGTTCCACGTGGACTCGTGGTTGACGATGTTGCTGAAGCACTGGAACTGGCTCGCCGGCACCATCTGTCGGGCGATGGCCTTGACCTGGGAGACCGTGTAGGAGCTCTGGGGAGCGAAGGAGTCGGCGTTGCGGGCGGCGGAGCGGCTCGCGGCCTCCTTGGCCTCGCGCTCCTTCTTCGCCTTCGCCTCGGCGGCTTCCTTCTTGGTCTTGGCGTCCTTGGCGGCCTGGAGGCGCGCGGCCTCTTCGGCGGACTTCTTGGCCTCGGCGTCAGCCGCGTGCGCCAGGGTGTCGGCCTGCTGCGTCAGGGATGCGGTCTGCACCTGGGCCTGCTCGCCGACGGGGATGTCGGTGAGGAGCGTCATGCCGGCGGCGGTCGTCTCAAGGTCGTTCGAGGGCTGAGCCTCACCCGAGGCGACTCCGACGACTGCGCCGACGGTGGTGACCGCGGTGGCGGATGCCACTGCGAATCCCCGGACCGAGATCCGGCTCACACGGTGTCCTTCCAGCAGCGTCCACTTCGGTGACCTCGCGGACGCATTCGTGCCCCTGGCGCTGGCCTCCGTCCCACTGCGGTCACTGGAGGCGCGGGCCCGTGGGCAACTCCCTTGCAAGGAGTGCCGCGTGGTGCTCCCGGGCGGCATACGGCGGTCATGTCTTGAGTTTTGTGGTGCAGCTGTGCCGTATGCGGGGCCTGACAGAAGCAAGACTTTGCCGGACCCGGACACCGTGAGGCAATTCCGCGTTGCGTGTTAAAGCTCACATCCGGCCAGAACCATAAAGGTTGGCGAAACAGCTGCCCACGACTATGCCGCCCGACTAGAATCCTGAGCCTTTGCCGGGCGGCATCAACCGCCTTGCCCCCTCTACACCTTTGGGGCGGATCTGCGGGACGCGGAACGACCCCGGCGCCACAGGGGGGCGCCACCCTCCCGTCAGGGGCCGGGGCCGCTCAAGCCCCTCGAAGAACCGGATGGCCCTAGAGGTGGATGTCCTCCAGCATCTCCGTGACGAGCGCCGCGATCGGCGAACGCTCCGACCGGTTGAGAGTGACGTGAGCGAAGAGCGGATGCCCCTTCAGCTTCTCCACGACTGCGACCACTCCGTCGTACCGACCGACGCGCAGGTTGTCCCGCTGGGCCACGTCATGAGTCAGGACAACTCGGGAGTTGGCCCCGATCCGCGACAGAACGGTCAGCAGGACATTGCGTTCCAGCGACTGCGCCTCATCGACGATGACGAACGCGTCGTGCAGGGATCGGCCGCGGATGTGGGTCAGCGGCAACACCTCCAACATGCCGCGGCCCAGCACCTCCTCGATGACCTCACGCCCGGCCACCGCCGAGAGGGTGTCGAACACCGCCTGCGCCCACGGGCTCATCTTCTCGGCCTCGGTGCCGGGCAGATAGCCGAGTTCCTGGCCGCCCACCGCGTACAGGGGACGGAAGACCATCACTTTCTGGTGCTGACGACGCTCAAGCACCGCCTCCAACCCCGCGCACAGCGCCAGGGCCGACTTTCCGGTGCCCGCGCGACCGCCGAGCGAGACGATCCCCACCTCGTGGTCCAGCAGCAGGTCGAGGGCGATCCGCTGCTCGGCGCTGCGACCGTGAATACCGAAGGCCTCGCGGTCACCCCGCACGAGTTTCACGTTGCCGTCCGCGGTGACCCGCCCCAGCGCCTTGCCCCGCTCCGACTGGAGGACCAAACCGGTGTGCACCGGAAGTTCACTCACCTCCGGAACGAAGATGCGGTCCTCCGTGAACAGCAGGTCGACCTGCTCGGCGGAGAGGGCGAGCTCGCTCATCCCCGTCCATCCCGAATCGGTGACGGCGAGCTCCGCGCGGTACTCCTCGGCCAGCAGGCCGACGGAAGACGCCTTGATCCGCAGCGGAAGGTCCTTCGAGACGACCGTGACGTCGAACCCTTCGGCCTGGAGGTTGCGGGCCACCGCGAGGATGCGCGAGTCGTTGTCCCCCAACCGGAAGCCGGCCGGCAGGACGCCCGGGTCGGAGTGGTTCAGCTCCACTCGCAGGGTGCCGCCGAGATCGCCGAGCGGGATGGGCGCGTCGAGGCGCCCGTACCGCACCCGGAAGTCGTCCAGCAGGCGTAGGGCCTGCCGCGCGAAGTAGCCGAGTTCGGGATGGTGCCTCTTGGCCTCCAGTTCCGTGATCACGACGATCGGGAGCACGACCTCGTGCTCGTCGAAACGCGACACGGCGTTCGGGTCGGCCAGCAGGACGCTGGTGTCAAGGACGTAGGTGCGCCGGTCGGGCATGCGGCGCTTTGTGCTGGTCACCACGGAAGGACGTACCCCCTCGGAAGAGGTCGGGGTGCGACGGCGTCGCGGGATCGTGTGCTCACCGGGGCGGGATCACCCCGGCGGGAACAGGAGTCCCCCGGCCAGACGAAGACCGGACCGGTCATCGGCCGCAATGCCAGGGCCGATTTCCGGCCCTCCACTTCGTCCGTGCGAGCCGCACGCGCGTCCTGGTGCAAAGGGCCTCCCGGGCGGACGACCCCATGCCGTCCGCTGAGACTCGACGCCCGTGGACCGGACGTCGACCTGGAAGGGATATTCCCTCGAACAAGCGGTGCCATGCCATGGCATATGACGGACGCTCGGTGAATCCCTGGTGAAGGCCTCGGATGGACCCCACCCGGGGCCGGATGGGATGTCAGGTGCCGTAGCGGCGGTGGCGGGCGGCGTAGTCGCGCAACGCCCGCAGGAAGTCGACCTTGCGGAAGGCCGGCCAGAAGACCTCGCAGAAGTAGTACTCGGAGTGAGCGCTCTGCCACAGCATGAATCCGGACAGTCGCTGTTCCCCGCTGGTGCGGATGACCAGGTCGGGATCCGGCTGCCCCCGGGTGTAAAGGTGCTCGGAGATGTGGTCGATGTCGAGGATCTCGGCGAGCTCCTCGATCGTGGTGCCCTTCTCGTGGTGCTCCATCAGCAGCGACCGGACAGCGTCGGCGATCTCCTGTCGGCCGCCGTAACCCACCGCCACGTTGACGAGTATTCCGCTCGCCTTGCCGCCCGTGGCGTGCTCGGCCTCTTTGAGCACCTGCTGGGTACGCCCGGGCAGGATGTCCAGGTTGCCGACGTGGTGGACGCGCCAGCGACCGTCCGCGGCCAGACCCTTGACCGTGTTCTCGATGATCGTCAGCAGCGGGAGCAGTTCGTTGTCCGGCCGGTCGAGGTTGTCCGTGGAGAGCATCCAGAGAGTGACGACCTCGACGTCCGTCTCTTCACACCAGCCGAGCAGCTCGGAGATCTTGTCCGCGCCTGCCTGGTGGCCCTGCACGGTGGTTCCGCCGGAGGCCTTGGCCCAACGCCGGTTGCCGTCGAGAATGACACCGATGTGCTTGGGAACCGCCTCGTGGTCGAGGCGACCCTCCACCCGGCGTGCGTAGAGTCCGTACACCAGGTCGCGCAGATTCACGATCTTCCAGCCCCTCCGTGCCAAGACCCCGTGCCAGTAGCGTCCCCCCGAACCGCCACATTACTGCGCGCTGTGAACCTCGTCCCAACCCGGTATGTCACAGCTCCGTGATAGGGAGGACAACATGACTGATTCCAATCCCTATCGGGCGGACGCTACTCGGTACGACTCCATGGAATACCGGCGCAGCGGCCACAGCGGCCTCAGACTTCCGGCCATTTCCCTCGGACTGTGGCACAACTTCGGCGACGATCGCTCCCAGGATTCCCAGCGGCAGATCCTGCGCCGCGCCTTCGATCTCGGTGTGACCCACTTCGACCTGGCGAACAACTACGGACCGCCGCCCGGATCCGCCGAGCTCAACTACGGCAAGATCCACGCACAGGACTTCGCCGCGCACCGGGACGAGCTGGTGATCTCCACCAAGGCCGGGTACCTGATGCACCCCGGCCCGTACGGCGAGTGGGGCTCCCGCAAGTACCTGCTCGGCTCCCTCGACGCCTCCCTGGACCGGATGGGCCTGGACTACGTCGACATCTTCTACTCACACCGCTTCGATCCGGACACGCCGCTGGAAGAGACCATGGGCGCCCTCGCGTCCGCGGTGCAGCAGGGCAAGGCGCTGTACGTCGGCGTCTCCTCCTACACCGCGGAGCAGACCGCCGAGGCGGCGCGGATCCTGCGCGAGATGGGGATCCGCCCGCTGATCCACCAACCCTCGTACTCCATGATCAACCGCTGGACGGAGGAGGACGGGCTGCTGGACACCCTCGAAGCGGCCGGCATGGGCTGCATCTCCTTCGTGCCGCTCGCCCAGGGGCTCCTCACCAACAAGTACCTCGGTGGCATCCCGGAAGGCTCCCGGGCCACCCAGGGCAAGTCCCTGGACCCCGAGCTGCTCTCCGACGAGGTGCTGCGCCGACTCCGTGGACTCAACGACATCGCCCAGCGCCGCGGCCAGTCGCTCGCACAGCTCGCGCTGACCTGGGTGCTTCGCGACAGCCGCATGACCTCGGCCCTGATCGGGGCATCGAGCGTGCGCCAGCTGGAGGAGAACGTGGCCGCCCTCGGCTCTCCCGCACTCACGGAGTCCGAGCTGAAGGAAATCGACACCTTCGCCGTGTCCACTCCGGGGACCAACATCTGGGCCACTCGCAGCTGAGCGCACGGCCCCGGCCGGCGGCAAAGAAAACGGGCCGGTCCGTGGGGGGGATACGGACCGGCCCGAGGGGGGGGTTCCACCATAACCCTTCGTAAGTCGAAGTGCGCGCATCACCGCGCCACGACTACGCTCCGAAACCGCCCAGCAGCAATCCGGTGAGGGCGCCAGCCGCCATGAAGGGGCCGAAGGGGAGAGGCGTTCGACGGTCCGCCCGCCCCATCAGCACTAGGGCCAAGCCGTTCAGCGCGCCGTACAGGAACCCCGCGAAGGCCCCGAGCAGCAGTACCCCCCACCCGTACCACCCAAGGGCTACCCCGAGCGCGAGCGCCAACTTGACGTCTCCGAAGCCCATGGCTGCCGGCTGGACGAGGAAGAGCAGGAGATAGCCGCCGGCGAGGACCAGCCCACCGAGCACGGCCAGCCGCCAGGAACCCCCGGCGTTCGGGCTGAGGGCCGCGGCGCCGAGCAACACGGTGACCGCGCCAGCCAGCGGCAGCGTCAGGACGTCGGGGAGGCGGTGCACCGCCAGGTCCACCGTGGCGAGCAGAACCGTCACCGGCGTCAGCAACACCCACACCAGGGCCTCGGGCCGCGGACCGGCGGCAGCGGCCAGCAGGGCGCACGCCAGGGCGCTCACAAGGGGCAGGGCTCCCGTCGCGCCGCGACCGTAACCGGACGCCCCCGTCGGACCGCAGGAGGCGCAGCGCGCCGCCCCCAGCCAGGCCCCGGCCGGCCCGGAGAGCGGGTGGCCGACCGGGCAGGCGACGCGCCACGGCTGCCCGGGGGCGACCGAGAGGCGATAGGCGGCCCTGGGCAACAGCAGTCCGGCAGCCGCGCCGTACCCGGCGGCGAGGACGATCAACAGCGGGAGCACGGCCCGACCTTAAGCTCGTCTCAGGGCTGTCCCGCAATACCCGGTGGGCCAGCGTGCGTCGCAGTCGCGGCACATCGCTAGGCGGAGGGTCGCCTTCCTACCGGGTGCGTTCGGGCGATCCGACCATGCGGCGAGGCGCCGCACACACCACGGACAGGGTCCGCGACCAGGCACCGGATGGCACCTGCGGCCGGTCCGGTCGGAAGGGGGTAGGGATGGCACGATGGCGGGACGGCACGGCGCTGCTCGACACGCCCGGCGGGCTGGTACCTGTGGAGGTGGCCGCCTCCCACCGAACCCGGACTCGGGGTCTCCTCGGCCGGGAGGGCGTCCACGGGGCGCTGCTGCTCACTTCGACGCGCGGCATCCATACCTTCCGGATGCGTTTCGCCATCGATGTGGCCTATTTGGACCGGGAGTTCAAAGTGTTGTCGATACGGACGATGCCGCCCGGGCGGTTGGGCGTGCCGCGGTGGCGGGCACGCCATGTGCTGGAGGCCGAAGCAGGCGCGATGGCCAACTGGGGCCTGCGCCCGGGTGTACTCGTATCCGTCTCGTGAACGGTTGCACCAAAGCCGGTGCGGCCACGCTAAATTGTTCCGGCTCCGACGAGAGGGGGACCGCGGTGACGGACTGTACGACGGTCGACGGGCACACGGACCTGCGAGGAACCAGGCAGGTGACGGCGCTGGAGCGGGTGATGCCCGCGGTGCACGGAGCCGACGAGCGTATCGACTGGGCGGCGGTCGAAGCCGCGTGGAGCACGCCCTTCCCTTCCGACTACAAAGCCTTCATGTCCTTGTTCGGCGCCGGAACCATCAATGGGGAAGCGAGCGTGCTGCTGCCACTCCCCAAACCGGGGCTCCAGTGGGAACCGGCCTCCATGGCCGAGGAGACCTTGACGGTGCGGGCAGCCTGGGCGAGCGAGGGCGGGGCGGCTCTGTTCGGCACTGAGGCCGAATCGGTGCTGGCCTGGGGGGTCACGGCGGGGCCGGACATCCTGTGCTGGCTGACCGCCGACCCCGATCCGGAGCGCTGGCCGGTCCTTGTCTACGGGCGGCACACCTCGGCGGCCCTCGCCGTCCACCCGTTCGGGATGGCCGAGTTCCTGCGCCGGCTGTTCCTCGACGAGTTCGACGAATGCCCGGTCAGCCTGGACTTCTGGGACGGCGCGCCACCGAACTTCGTCCACTGGCTGGAGGCTCAGCGCCGTTGGCTGGCCGGACGCAATCCGGAAACCGGTGAACCGGATCCATATGCCGGTGAATTCACGGCCTGATCTGCTCCGCACTTTCCACCGGGTCGACTCACCTGCGGCCTCTCTCCTCCCCCGCGTTCACGGCTGAGGTCCCGGACGAGAAGTCAATTACTACGCGCGTAGCGCCTGTAGCTCCGTCCGTAGGGGCACAAGTGCCCGTTCGCCCGCCGACCCTTGGTCGCGGACATAAGAAAACACAGAACGCGACACACCCTTTTGGAGATACACCCATATCCGCACACCCCCGGATCGAGCACCCCAGACGGTCCGTGGAAAATTCCCTCACGACCGGACCCCCGCGGGACGGAAATCCCCCAACCGGTCAATGAATCCGGCAAAACGCCGCCTACATTCAAGGGAATCATCCAGTGCAACGAAGACTATTCAGCGCGACCGCCCCGGTCCTCGCGCTGGGCCTGGTCGCCACCCTCACCGGCTGCGGAACCACCACGGGCTCGGACGGTCCCACACTGCGCCTGGTCGCCGCGGAGTACGGAGACCGGGAGGCCAACAGCTCCCGGGCCTTCTGGGACGCGAGGACCGCGGAGTTCACCGAGGCCCATCCGGAGATCCGGGTGGATGTCGAGCTCCTGCCCTGGGAGGACATTGACCGCGAGGTCACCAAGATGGTCGACGAGGGCGACGCCCCCGACCTCGCGCTCATGGGCGCCTACTCCGACTTCGCCGCCGACGGCCAGCTCTACGAGGCCGGGGAACTCCTCCCGATCGCCGCCGAGGCGAACTTCCTCGGCCCACTGGCCGACGCCGGGTCGGTCAACGGCCGCCTGTACGGCCTCCCCTTCGTGGCGAGCAGTCGGCTGCTCTTCTACAACGAGGAGTTGCTCGAAGCCGCCGGCGTGCGACCGCCTGAGACCTGGTCGCAGCTGGAGTCGGCTGCGCGGGCACTGGGACGACAGGGCGTGAAGTACCCCTTCGCGCTGCCGCTCGGCCCGGAGGAGGCGCACGCCGAGGCGATGATCTGGGCGCTGAGCAACGGCGGCGGCTACGCCGACGGGTCGGGTGGCTACCGCATCGATTCGGAATCCAATGTCGACACCTTCCGCTGGCTTCAGGACAAGCTGGTCGCCCGTGGGCTGACCGGCCCCGTGCCACCGGCGGAACTCAACCGACAGGACGCCTTCGACGCCTTCCTGCGCGGCGAGGTCGGCATGTTGAACGGCTACCCCTCCCTCGCCCACGAGGCCCGGCGGCGCGGCATCGAGCTGGGCACTTCAGCCATGCCGGTCGCGGACCGCCTGGCCGACGAGGACGCACCGCCGACGATGGGTGTCGCCGACTGGATGATGGCCTTCAAGGCGAACGGCCACCGCCGGGAGGCCGGAGCCTTCTTGGACTTCCTCTACCGGGACGACAACCTCCGGGAGTTCGCGGACCGCTACGGCCTGCTACCTTCCACGATCTCCGCAGCCCGCTCCTCGGGCACCTCCGAGCACGCACTCGACTCGGTGGACGCCCAGTTCCTGACCGCCCTCAACAACGCGGAGCTCTACCCGGTGAACAAGCGCTCCTGGGTGAAGGCGAGCGACACCATCAAGCACAACATCGGCCGGGCAGTGGACCCGGCGGCTGACAGCAAGACGGTTCTTGAGGAGATCTCCAAGGCGATCAGCGAGGCCGAGGGCGACTGAGTCAGCGCCTTCCGTCGAGCCTACGGGACAGCACGTCAGGCCCCGCGCGAGCCCTCACCGCCCGACTGGCGCAGGGCCGAGCGCAAACCCTCACAGTCCGCGTTCCAGTCCAGCGTCCCCCGGACCGTCGCGGCGTCCTTGCCGGCGCGGGTGCGCGGAGCCCGCGACACCTTCCAGTCGACGCGGTAGACACCACTGTCACAGGCGATCCGGCGGCCAGGGGTGAAGGTCTTGCGGAGCGTCGGCTTCCCTTCGGCGTACTCCTCATGGATCACCAGGAGCGGCCGTGTACCGGACCGAGCCCCCTTCGGGCGGAGCTCTGCGTGCAGGGTCACCGAATGCTTCCCGCTCTTGGCCAACGTGCCCTTCTTCAACAGCACGGCGGTGCCGACCTCGTAACCGAACTCGTACGAGGGCTTGAAGGCCAGCGTCTTGGGGTCCGGGACCGTCATCTCGCCGACGAAGCCACCACTGCGGTCCTTGGCGCGCATCGTCTTCCACACCGGGTTGGGGTTCAGGCGGAAGTTGGCGCTGAGCTTGTGTCGGCCATCCTCCGTCCACTGCGATCGATACTTCTTGGCGCCGCCTGCCGGGTCCTGGACGTAGGAGGCGTTACCCGCCCCGGAGTCTCCTTCGGCGGCCTGACCGACAGCGGGGGTGAATGCGGCCAGGGTCACCAGGGCGGCCACGGCGGCAAAACGGGTGCGCTTCATGTCCGACACAACCGAAGTCCACACGGGGGCGCTACGAGGAACTCGGGAAGTCCACCTGATCGTGGGGTTTGCGGACAGAACTCACTACTCTCCGTAGTCGTCCACGATACTTGGAGTGACCTTCTGAGGGTCGTCCACCGACCCCGTGGACCTCCGCCCGCACTTCTACAGCCAGGAGCCAGGAATGACACGACACCGAGGCCGTCCGCGGCGTTCCGCCATCTCCCTCCTTCCCCGACTCGCCATCGCCGCGGTCGCGGTGCTCGCCACGAGCCTCACACCGGCTGCCGCCTCCCCCTCCCGCGCCGACCCACCACTCATCTCGACCCCGCCCGCCCCAACGGGCCGGATCCTTCCCGAGTACGTGGCGCTGGGCGACTCCTACAGCGCCGGGGTGCTGGTGCGCCCGTGGGACGACAGCGACGGCTGTGGCCGCTCCTACCGCAACTACCCCTCCCAGGTCGCCCAGGCGCTGGGCCTGCAACTGCGGGACGTCACGTGCAGCGGGGCGCAGGTGGTGCAGGGGGCCCTGGAGGTCCAGCCGGGGAGCAGCCTCCCTGGTCCGGCCAGCTCCCCGCCGGCGGGGAGCTGGCCGGACCGACCGGCCCAGATCGATGCCCTCACCCCCGCCACCGGATACGTGACGGTAGGCATCGGGGGAAACTCCATCGGCTTCGCCAAGATCATCACCACTTGCCTGGAGCTGGGGCTGCTCCCCCTCGCCTCCACCCCCTGCACCAACCACTACACCCGGGGATCCGGAGCCGCCTGGCTCCAAGACAGCTTCGACCGGCTGCACACCGACTTCGACACCTTGCTGCAAAAGATCCGGGCGTCATCACCCAGAGCCCGAATCGCCGTCGTCGGTTACCCCGCGATCGTGCACGACGATTCCGGCTGCACCTGGCAGAACTGGCGACAGTTCGGCTCGGTCCGCACGGCCGACTTGCCCTGGCTCGACACCGTGGAGCGAAGGCTCAACGAGCTGCTGCAACAACGAGCCGCTGCGCACGGCCTGACTTACGTCGACACCTACCGACCGAGCCTGAGCCACGGTGTCTGCGCAGCCGGCTCGGACCGCTGGATGTACGGGGTCAAGGACGATCTGACAGGTGAGGGGGACCAGACCGCCCCGCCCGGCGACTTCTGCCGCCTGCTGCCCGGTAACGGCGGCGCCTGCACCTTCCTCCACCCGAACGCGGCGGGGTTGGACAACCAGGCGCGGCACGTGCTCCGGGCGTTCACTGGCTAGCCCCGACGGCTGCCGGCCTGGGCCCTCGTCAGACGCGCAAGCCTCAGGCCTGACCCGTCTCAAAGCGACTGATCTTCCCGTCTCCGTCGACGAGGAAGCGCCAGGAGGTGCGCATCTCACCCCAGGTGTCATTTCGGTAGTTCACAACCAGGCTCCGGCCGTGATCGGACTCCCGCTGGACGTCCATATGCCCCGACGACGAGAAGATCTCCCGGTCGACCCACTCCCCGAGGTCGCGATCCGACCCGTCGTCCGACATCGTGGCACCCGGGGTAAGCAGGGCCATGAAGCTCGCCCGGTCACGGGCGTTGACCGCGCCGACGAAGGCACGCACGGCGGGGTCGGAGAGCTTGGCGGTGGCAATGGTCATCGGTGTCCTCCGAAGGGTGCGGCGCAGGCAGGCTGACTGCTCAGCCCTGAGCAGTCAGCCCAACACGCTCGGCCAGCGGACGCGACAGGAGGAGGGCAATCGAGGCAAGCCCACTGCGACCCTCGGAGCCAGGCAGCCCACGGCCGGGCCCGGCAGGCAGGGTGGGGCCATACGTGCTCTGATCGAAGGAGGACGAGGAGTGCACACCCGCGAAGGCTGGAGGAAACATGGCCAGGAACCTGCGGGCCCGGGACATCATGACCGCCGGGGTGCAGTGCGTGGGAGAACATCAGTCGCTACTGGAGGCATCGCGCCTGATGCGCGATCTCGATGTGGGCTGTCTCCCCATCTGCGGTGACGATCAGAGAATCCAGGGCTTGATCACCGATCGAGACATCGTCGTGCAGTGCTGCGCCGAAGGACTGGACCCGGCAACGGTGATGTGCGGTCAACTCGGTGGCACTCTGCACTGGACGGATGCGGAGGCGGACGCCACCCAAGCCGTCGACATGATGGAGGTGCACCAGATCAAGCGCCTCCCAGTGATCGACGTAGCCAACGGTCACCGCCTGATCGGCATGATCACCGAGGCGAATCTGGCGAAGAACCTGAGTGACGAGGAGATCGCGGAATTCGCCGTCCGCGTCTACGCGACGAACTGAGACCACCCCCACCACCCTCCCCGCCGCCCCGGCCGCACCACGCGGCGGCGCCACATGGGCCTCGCCGCCGGAGGGAGCACGGCAGCGTGACAGCTATCGCGCACCCACCAGCGGCAGCGAGGGCCCCTGCCGCATCGCACGGTGGCGGTGAAGCGCCGGCCCACTGCTCAGAAGAGCTCGCGTTCCGCTCTCGCTATGGCCACGTCGTTGATGCTCGCCTCGCGTCGGCGCATCAGGCCTCGCTCGTCGAATTCCCACTGCTCGTTGCCGTGGCTTCGCCACCACTGCCCGTCTCCCGCGTCACACCATTCATACACAAAGCGCACAGAAATACGGTTGCCTGCGTATGACCAGAGTTCCTTCCGCAGCCGATAGTCAAGCTCTCGCCGCCACTTATCGGCCAGGAAGGCACGTATCTCCGCGCGCCCAGTCAGGAAGCGGTCTCGATTGCGCCACTGCGAATCCTCCGTATAGGCAAGGGCCACGCGCTCGGGATCCCTGCTGTTCCAGGCATCCTCCGCCGCTTGAACCTTCAGTCGGGCGGATTCCTCGGTGGAAGGAGGGAGTGGGGGGCGAGCGTCGCCGGACATGGACTACCACCTTTGAGGTCAAAGAGTGAGAACGTTCGTTCTCGCATTGGATGAACACCCTAGAGAACGCCCGTTCTCAACGCAAGTCGCAACCGCGTAGGCTGTGTGCCATGAGTGGGATGACCGACGAAGAGGCCAAGGGCCGTCTACTAGACGCAGCGGAGACCTTGTTCTACGCACACGGCGTGCAGGCAGTCGGCATGGATCGCATCCGCACCGCCTCGGGCGTGCCCCTCAAACGGCTCTACCGCCTCTTCCCCGCGAAGGAAGCACTGGTGGCCGCCTACCTGGAGCGACGCGACCAGTCCTGGATGCGCGCCCTGCACTCAGCCACAGCGGCCCCGCCGGAGCCTCGAGAACGAGTACTCGCCGTCTTCGACTGGCTGGAGGAGTGGTTCGGCGAGCCGGGGTTCCGTGGATGCGCCTTCCTCAACGCCCACGGCGAGCTGGGTGACGCCCCGAGAGCGATTCTCGCCCCCGTCCACCGCCACAAGGCCGAACTACGCTCCCATCTGGTGAGCTTGGCCGAGGACGCTGGAGCCGACTCGGAGTTCGGCGAGGAACTCCTCCTCCTGGTCGAAGGCGCAACAGCCACAGCTGCGCTCACCCCGGGTACGGAACCCGCCCGCAGGGCTCGACGTATCGCCGAAGCACTTCTACCCTCCACACGCCCCTGAGCGGAATGGAGCATTCAGACCGAGGGCACAGAAGCACCCCGTGCGGTCCGCAGGAAGGTCACCTCGACCCGCCGGTTCTTACGGCGTCCTTCTTCGGTGCTGTTGTCGGCGATCGCGTACTCCTCGCTGTATCCGCGAATGTCGTACGTGATCCCCGCGTCAAGGTCCTTGGCCAACTGCCTTTGTACGACGTCCGCCCGCTTCTTGGCCAAGCGCAGACCGTCCTCGTACGAACCGAGGTTGTCCGTGAACCCGAAGACACGGACCCGGTTCGCCTTCTGAGTGGTGATCTCATGGGCGATAGCCCTGATCCGCGCGATCGCCTGCGCGTTCAACAGCGCAGCCCCCTTAGGGAAGATCACCTCAGCCTGCAGTGCGAAGGTGACCGCAGCGTTGGTGTCCTTGCGTCGCTCCTGCGTCCCAAGGTCCTCCACCACCTGGGCGATGTCCAACACCTTGGGCGGCGCCAACGTCGCCCCCTGAGGCAGCCTCAACCCCGGTGCATTGGGATCGACTTCCACGGGCGCCGAGGCGGATGGCTCGGTACCAGGAGGCGCCGGCGGGTCGTCAGCCCTCGCGGGGGACGCCACGGCCAGATGGGCACCAAGGACCAGCAGCGCCGAAACGATGGCCGGAGGGATGAACCACGAGGGCTTGCGGGTCTCAGTCATCGAGGTCACCCCGAGAGCTTGATTGTTGCGGTGGCGAAAGTGGGGAGAGTGAAGTCGACCTCTTGGGTACTGGCCGGCGGAGCGGGAAACTGCATGAAAATGTTGACCTTGCTCTTAGGGCCAAGCGTCGTGATACCAGTCGTACAGAGGCAACGCCCGTCTGTATCGCGCAGCGTGTAGTACCGCTTCTTTCCGACCTTGTCTACCAGAGTGGCTCCCGCTACCGAGTTGGGGTTTTGGGTGACGTCCTCAACTTCCGTACCCACCCAACGGCTCGTGGTCCGGCCCTCGTCGCTTTCGTTCCTAATCGATCCACTGACGGTCACGAACCCCCCTCCATCACGCCTGGCCTCATTGATGACAAGGAACAATCCGTCCGCTCCGCGGATCTCTGCCAACGTCACCTCGGCAACAGGCTGGCTCCGTTGCCCATCAGAGCCAGACTTCCCATCCGCTTTCGCTGAAGGTCCACTCTGGACAGACTCAGTCGAGCCCACTCCCTTTGGAGAAGTCTCTCCACACCCGGAAACGCTCAACGCTACAGCTGCGGACACAGCAATCCCTACCACTGCGTTGCAGACTCTTGCCACGGAGAGATTTCCCATAATGCCGCTTCCTTGTCCGCATCGGTCTTGCCATCAGTCGATTAGCCGCACATCGAACAGCCGAGGCGCAAGTTTCGCCCAGAGCTCAGGGCTCGACGGGTCGAAGGTGACGAGGCTCCCCCCTCGGCACTTGATTTGAACTGTTTCACCGTCGCCCCAGTCGACCAAACGGCACTCCCGATCCAATATCGTCGCTCGCGCCGTCGCCACACCTCGCTTCCCACTGATTCCAGGAACTACAGAACTGCCCAGCGTGTAGTTCGTGCGCACCGTCACCTGAAAATAGGGGAGTTCTGCATTGCAGGAAGTGACAGAGGAGTCATTTAGCTGAGCGAGCGCATACCCCGCCCTGCACTGCGCATCCACATCAAACCCACTCCCAGCCAGCAATCTCTCCCAGTCCTCAGCCTTGAACCGCCTTAAATCAAGACCAGGTCGGAGATGATCTCGCGCATCCTGCGCGTGGGCGAGCGCTCCGGCATCAGCTGCACCTTGCGCCCCATTGCGAATCACTCCCGCTTGACTGACGGCAAAGAATGCGAGAGCAACAAAGAGCAGGCTTGCCACCATCCATACGTAGATGGGGAAAGCCTGCCCAAGTTCGCTACTAGCGTGAAGGCGCATCATCCGGAGGCGATGCTGCCAACAAGGCTCCTGATCCTTTCCGAAATCGCTCCGCCGATTCCCGTGGCCAGGATCGCGCCGATGATCGCCACGACCACCAGGCAGATGCCGAGGTACTCGAGTGCTGACTGCCCGCGGTCCCCAGCGGCGTAGCGCCTGCGTAGCCGGGTGACCGCGGTGTCCGTCCAGCGGTTGACGCGGACCGTGGTCTTGAGCATCAAGTCGTTCATCGGATACCCCTCCAGAACCGAACCCGCCGGCCTCCACGTGGCCGGTGACGCTCTCAAAACGAGCAGCGTAGGGCCGCGGGTGTGGGTGGCACGAGTCCTCCGGGGCCCATTTTCGGGCCCAGTTCTCGATGTTGGCTCTGGGCCTGCCTGATCGCCGGGGCGAGGTGTGGTCATCCATGGTCGCGACCAGGTGTCTGGGTGCGGGCGGTTCCCAGCCAGCGGGAGATGGCCTCGCTGCGGTTGGCGCTGTCGAGTTTGGCGAAGATGCTGTTGATGTGGTTCTTGACGGTCTTCTCGCTGATGAAGCAGGTGGATGCGATCTCCCGGTTGCTCATCCCAGTCGCGATCAGGTCCATGATCTCCTCCTCCCTCGAACTGAGGCCGTAGGACTTGTGGTTGCCTGCACGCCTCTCCGACTGTGACACATATCGTTGCTCTTGCGAAGCCCCTTGCGGCAACTCGCGCTGCCGGATGTGTCGCAGCAGAACCTGAGCTGCGGTGCCTGCGAAGTTCGCCCGCCCGGCCTTCGTGTCGCGTACCGCGGTGACCAGTTCCTCCACGGTGAACTCCCCGTGCACGAGGTACCCGTTCGCCCCAAGTCGTAGCGCGCGTTGCACGATGTCGCCGTCGCGGGAGTAGGTCAGCATCAGGACGGAACTGATGGCGGCCAGTTGCGGAAGCGCAGCCAGGCCGTCGGTTCGCGGCATCCGCACGTCGAGCAGGACCACGTCCGGCCGGTGCAACCGGGTCAGGTACAGGGCCTCGGCGCCGTCGGTGGCCTCGGCCAGGATGTGGATGTCCTCGCGTGCCCCGAGTAGCGCACAGAGCCCGGCGCGCACCACGGGGTTGTCGTCGGCGATGAGAAGGGTCATCGGTTCGGCCTGGGGGGCCGGGGTCTGGTCGGGGGTGCGTTCGTGGGACATCGGTTCATCCCGCATGGCTCGCCGCCTCTCCTCGGACAGGGCAGTCCAGCCTGATCTCGGTACCGGTGGCCGTCCGGCCCGTTCCGATCCACATCCGTGCGCCTATCTCGGCGCAGCGTTCCGCCATCCCCATGAGCCCGAAGTGTCCGTCCCGGTGGAGTGCGTCCAAGGTGGTGCCGCACGGGAGTCCGCGCCCGTCGTCGAGGACGCTGATCCGCAGGTGCCCGTCGGCGAGTTCGCTTTCGACGGTGACCTGGCGGGCCCCGGCGTGGCGGCGGATGTTCTCCAGTGCCTCGGCGATGACGCTCAGGAGGTGGCGGGCGACGGTGCCGGTGACGGGTTCCGGGGCATCGGGGCCCAGCGGCCGATAGTCGGCGCGGATGCCGGTGGTGCGGCTGAATTCGTCTACTTGGGCGCAGAGTTGCTCGTCCACGGCTACGACGGTGGTGTCGCGGAGGTCGACCAGGAGGGTTCGGGCCTCGGTGGCGGCTTGGTGTGCGGCGGCGGCCACGAGCTGCGCGTGTCGGGCCGTTGACCGGTCTGCTGGGCCGGCGGCGTCGGCGAGGGCCTGGGCTGCGAGGCGAAGTCCGTACAGGGTCTTGGAGACGGAGTCGTGCATTTCGCGTGCCAGTCGGGCGCGTTCGGCTTCGACGGCTTCCACGGTGGCCAGTCGGGTGCTGGCTTGGGCGAGGGCGCGACTGGCTGCCGCGAAGCGTAGGAGGAGACCGCGCAGGCTGGCGCCGGCGGCCCCGGTGATCAGGCAGAGCCCTGGCAGCAGCATGATTTCGCCGAGCCCGGCGGGGCCGGGTCGGGGGTCGGTTGCGTAGACGCCGAGGACGACGGTCGCCTGGAGGGCGGCGATGACTGCGGAGCCGCGCCAGCCGCAGACGAGCCCGGCCAGCAGTGGGGTGCAGGCGCATACGTACCCCAGGGGTGCGGCCGGCCCTCCGGTGATCAGGAGCAGGGCGCCGACGCCCATGTCGACGACGAGCAGCCAGGGGTGGTTGAGGAGTCTGTGACCGAACCGCTCCCATTCCCTGATCAGGAGGTACGAGCCCATGAAGGTGATCAGCACGGCGGCGGCGACGAGCCAGAGCGCACCGCCGGGGCGGGTGCGGTCCAGCGCGAAGGGGGTGCCCAGGGCGATCATCGCCATGCGGAAGCCGAGCACCTGGCGGCAGAGCGCCTGGATTGCGTTGAGGTGCAGGGTCGTGGTGGTGGAAGGCATGTCGGTCACCCGCCGAGGAGTTGACCGAAGTCGATGTCGGCGCCGTAGACGAAGCCGCTGACGACGAGGATCATCGTGCCGGGCAAGAGGAAGGTGGTCACGGCGAGGGTGGCTTTGGGGACGGCTTTGGCAGCCTTGCGGCGGGCGTTCTGTGCGTCGGTGCGGCGCATATCGTCGGCGATCTGGATGAGGGTGTCGACGATCGGTGAGCCGAGTTCTTCGCCTTGCTGGAGGGCGGTGACGAACTGGGCGACCTGTTCGGAGTCGTTGCGTTGGCGCAGCGCGTCGAAGGCCTCACGCCGACTGACGCCCATGTCCATCTGTCTCAGGGCGATGTGCACTTCGTCGGACCAGGCGCCACCGTAGCGGTCGGCCACGCGTTCGAGTGCCTGTCGGAAACCCAGTCCGGCGCTGACCACGACAGCGAGGACGTCAAGGAAGTCGGGGAGGACGCTTTCGATGTGGTTGCGTCGGGAGCGGACCGCGGACCAGAGGCCCACTTCGACCCAGAAGAGCCCGAAGGCGACCATGAGGGCGGCGAAGACCAGTTGGGCGTTGGAGAGCATCACCAAGGCGCCGATCGCCCCGAGGAGGCCGTAGACGGCGCGCCGGGCGGCGTAGCGGTCGATGGTGAGTCCGGCGGGGTTCCCGGCCCGGTCGATCTGCTGCCGTTTGCGGGCGACGCGTTTGGGTCCCATGAGCCGCAGGACGGTCGGCGCCCAGCGGATCCCCATGCGGTCGATGAGGGAGCCGACGGCCGTGGTGCGGGTGGCGCCGATCTCCAGGGCGAGCTGGAGGTCGGCGGGCAGTCTGGCTTCCGAGCGGTAGAGCCGGATCCCGTGGAACGCGCCGAGTACGCACAGGCCGGCCACCGAGGCGAGGAGCAGTGCCACCATCTCCGGACCCCCTTCCTACACGTCGATCTTGGAGAGCCGGCGGATGAAGACGAAACCGAGGGTGTAGAGCCCCAGCGCGACGAGTACGGCGCTCTGGCCGAGGTAGGCGCCGGTCATTCGTTCCAGGGCTCCGGGCATGACGGCGTCGAGTAGGAGCAGCGCGCCGATGCCGATGGCGGGTACCGCGTAGGCGGTGGCGGAGATCTGCGAGAGCTGGGTGCGGACCTCGCGACGGGTCTCCTTGCGGGCTTCCAGGGTCCTGGTGAGGTTGCGCAGGGAGTCGACGATGTGGCCGCCGGCCCGGTTGGAGAGGACCAGGGTGCTGACGAGCACCAGGAGTTCCCGGGACGGCAGCCTGGTGGCGAGTTCTTCCATGGCCTCTTCCACGGAGTCACCGACGGCGAGCCGGTCGGCGACTCGGGAGAGCTCCTCGCCGGCGGGTGCTTCCAGTTCCTCCGCCGCGATGCTGATGGCGGTGCGCAGCGCGAGGCCGGCCTGGGTGGCGTTGGCCACGATGCGGGCGAGTTCGGGGAGTTGGTTGAGGAAGCGTTCGGTGCGTTTGGCCCGCTGCCAGTCGAGGAAGCCGTTGGCCGCCCAGAGGGCTATCACCGCGGCCACCGGTCCGAAGAAGGGGGCGAAGACGGCCGCGGCCACGGACCACACGGCGGTGACGGCGACGAGTCCGTAGACGAAGTATTCGCCCGGTGTCAGTTCCAGGCCGGTGGCGGCCAGTTTGCGTTCCAGTCGGCGGCCGAGGCCGGTGGTGCGCAGTCGGCGGTCGACCTGGTCGAAGCGTCGACGGCGGCCGTACGTCTCGATGCTGCCGGCGCTCGACAGTCGTTGCATCAGCTCGGCGCGCTGGGCCCGGCCTCGTGCGTAGCTGTGGAGGCCCGCGATCACCAGGGCGCAGCCGAGCAGGGTGGTGCCGAGGGTGAGGAGCGTGAGGTTGTCCATGTCTGGTGGTCGCCTCCTTTCAGGTGATCATCCGGCTGAGCAGGCTCTCGCTGGCCGCGGTGGCGACCCCGAAGGCCTGGGGCACGTGCTGGTTGTTCATGTGGAGCCGTTCGGCGATGTGACGGGGCAGCGGAAAGTACTCGAAGCGCCCGTACACGCGGCCGTCGGCGGCCATCGGTTGGCTGGCGAAGCGGCAGACGGTGGTGATGCGGAAGGGTTCGCGGCCGTGGGATTCGAGGAAGGCGATCTCGGTGATGCGGCGGGTGCCGTCCCCGAAGCGGGTGAGCTGGACGACGAGGTCCACGGCGCTGTTGATCTGTTCCTGGAGCGCGGCGAAGGGCACTTCCACTTCGGACATGGAGGCCAGGGTCTGGAGCCGCAGGAGCGCGTCCTCGGCGCTGTTGGCGTGGACGGTGGCGAGGGAGCCGTCGTGGCCGGTGGACATGGCCTGGAGCATGTCGAGGGTCTCGCCGCCGCGGACCTCTCCGACGATGATGCGGTCGGGCCGCATTCGCAGCGAGTTGCGCACCAGGTCACGGATGGTGATGCGTCCGCTGCCCTCCACGTTGGGGGGCCGGGATTCGAGACGGATCACATGTGACTGTTGGAGTTGGAGTTCGGCGGAGTCCTCGATGGTGATGATGCGTTCGCCCTCGGGGATGAGTCCGGACAGGGCGTTGAGCAGGGTGGTCTTCCCCGAGCCGGTGGCTCCGGAGACGATCACGTTGACCCGGGACTGGACGAGTCCCGACAGGAGCAGCAGCATCTGTTCTTCGAGCGATCCCAGGCCCATCAACTCGTGGAGGGTGAAGGCGCGCGGGAAACGCCGGATGGTGAGGGTGGCGCCGGTGAGGGAGAGCGGCGGGATGATGACGTTGACGCGTTCCCCGGAGGGCAGCCGCGCGTCGACCATGGGGTTGGCCTCGTCGACGCGGCGGTTGACGGTGGAGACGATCCTTTCGATGGTCTGCATCAGCTGTTCTTCGGAGGCGAAGCGGACCGGGAGTCTTTCCACGCGACCGTTGCGCTCGACGTAGACGTGGTCGGGCCCGTTGACCATGATTTCGGAGACCGAGGGGTCTTCGAGGAGTGGTTCGAGCACGCCCAGCCCGAGGGCCTCGTCGACGACCCGACGGATGAGTCCGGCCCGTTCGGCCGTGGACAGGACCGGCCCCTCGCGGCTGATGATGTGACCGAGTACGCGCTCCAGCCGGGCCCGTCGTTCGGCGGGGGCGAGCGCGGACATTTCGGCGAGGTCGATCTCCTCCAGGAGCTTGACCCGGTAGGAGGAGACAAGGCTGCTGCCGTCTTCGCGGGGGCCGTTTGCTTCCTGCGGGGCGGTGAGACGAGAGCGCAGGCTCATTGGTCGTTGCTCCTGTCGCGCGGCATGGTGGCGGACCGCGTCACCGTCAGGTTCCCGAGGAGGCCGGGGACCAGTTGGGGGACTGCGATCCGGGTGGTCATGGTCACCTGGGAGCTACCGGGTCCGCCGCCGGCGCCGGTGATGGCGGTGTGCGAGGAGAGCCAGCCGCTGATCGCGGCACGGCCGGCGCCCGCTCCGTCGTTGCCGTCGTCGAGGGCCTGCACCCGGGCGGCTACGCGGGCTGCGGTACCGGCCTGTTGGGCGGTGTAGCCGACGATGCCCACCTGGATGGCGATCAGTGCGACGAGGAGCAGGACGGCGAAGAATCCGAGGAATTCCAGGGACGCCTGTCCCCGGTCCGGACGGTGGCCGGGCCTCTCGCGACGCTCGGCACGGCGGTGGAGGTCGGGTGGGGCGGTCGGCTGGGGTGGGTGTTCGGGCATCTCATTCACCGATCCGCTCGTAGGCGGCCGAGGCCTTGCCGGTGACGGTGAGCGGCAGGTCGAAGCCGGTTCCGGGGAAGAGGGCGGGCACGCGTAGCCGTACGGTGGCGGTGTACAGGTCGGCGCCGTTGCGTCCGCAGGCAGGCGCGGCCGACCAGCCGCTGGGCAGGTAGCGGGAGGCGGCGGATACGCAGTCGCCCCCCACGGTACCGGCGCGGGCTCCTTCGTCGGCGGCGTTCCCGGCCAGGCTGAAGGCGTAGCCGACCATGGCGCACTGCCAGAGCACCGCCAGGGTCAGCAGGATCAGGGGGAAGACGCCGAGGAATTCCAGGGAGCTCTGGCCGCGGTCGCGGTGGCGCGCGCGATGGTCCACCGGTGCCTGTTGGCCCGGGGTGGCCCGGCAGCCCGCCGTCCCCACGGTTCAACCCTCCTTGCGTCGGCGCCAGGGGCCCACGGAGCCCCGGTCGCCGCCGCGCTGTCGGGCGGGCTTCCCACCGGACCTGCCGGCGGGCAGGGCCACGGCGCTGGAGGGTGTGCTCGCGCCGTCGGCGCGGGTGCCGGTCGCGTTCTCGGGGGCGGTCAGCAGGCCGAGTTCGCCGGCGAGGGTCCACAGGGCCTGCCGGATCGTGGAGCGGGCGTCGAGGTCGTGGACCCGGCCGGCGTCGACGACGGGCTGGATCTCCTTGTAGTGCGCCGGGACGGTGGTCCTGGCGGCCTTCGTCCGGGTGATGCGTTCGACAAGAGCGGGTTGGATCTCGGCGCTCTTGGTGTGTCGGTTGACGACCGTCACCGTTTCCTCGGGCTTGCGCACCTGCAGGCGCTCCCAGAGCCGCACCATTCGTTTGGCGGCCCGCACGGAGATCACGTCGGGGGTGGTGATCAGGAGTCCGGTGTCGGCCGTTTCGATGGCCGTGGTGTTGGCTCCGGTCATCTGGGTGCCGCAGTCGATGACGACCAGTTCGTAGCGGTGGCGCAGGGCGTCGACGATCAGTCGGGTCGCCTGGTCGTCGACTTCTTCGCCGCGTTCTCCGTCGCCGGGGGCGAGGAGCAGGCCGAGGCCGCTCTGGTGGTCGTAGACGGCTTCTTGCAGCACTCGGGGGGTGAGGTCCTGGATGCCGGCGAGGTCGGCGACCGAGCGGCGGAACTGGACGTCGAGGTAGGAGGCGACGTCTCCGGACTGGAGGTCGAGGTCGACCAGGACGGTGCGGCGGCCCGCCGCCTGGGCGGCCAGGGCGAGTTGGACGGCGGCGAAGGTGGTTCCGACGCCTCCCTTGGCTCCGGTGACGGTGAGTACGGTGCCGCCGGGTCCGGTAGGGAGTTCGGGGGCGCGTCCGAGGTGGCGGCGGACGCCGACGGCCCACTGGGCGGCGGTCTGGACGCGTGCGGCGAGCTCCTCGTAGCTCGGGGGCATGGCGACCAGCCCGCGGGCGCCGGAGTCCATGGCGGCGGAGTAGAGGCCGGGCCCGCCGGCGGAGGTCGCGAGGACGACGCCCACGGCGGGGAAGCGCAGGCCGACCTCGCGGATGAGGTCGAGGGCCTGGAGCGGGCCGATCCGTTCGTGGACGAGGACGACTTCGGGGAGTTCGTCGAGGGATTCGGCGGCCAGGTCCGCGAGGGTGTTCAGGAGGGAGGTGGAGTCGGTGAGGGGTTGCGCCGGTTCGGCGTGCGGCAGTTGGCTCAGCAGCCCGCTCAGCGTGCGGGCCGCGTCGGGTTCGGCGACGGCCGGGAGAATCCTGACGATCGTCATCGCGCCTCACTTGTCCCCGTCGAGGGTGTACGTGCGGTCGCCCGGGTTCACCGTGCTCGTGCCTCCGGGCGCCACCAGGGCGAGGCGTACGTGCTCGGCGAAGGACTCGGCGTAGGCGACGCGCTGGGTGTCCTTGGTGTCCAGGGCGAAGGTGATCGGGACTGCTTCGGCGGGGCCGTTGCGGTCACCGCTGCGCTCCAGGGGGGTCAGCTTGCCGACGTTGATGACTCGGGCGTTCGAGACGATGATCACGGAGCGGTCCGGGTCCTCGTCCTTCTTCCCCTCGAAGGTGGCGATGATGTTGACGCGGTCGTTGGACCGAATCTTTCCGGCCACGCCGGTGGCCGCATCGATCATGATGGCGATCTCCTGCTGCCCGGCTTGGAGCTCGGGGCGCTCGGCCAGCATGTCGCTCTGGAGGAGCGAGCCCTTCTTCAGCGTGGTCACCGCGATCTTGTCCTGTACCGCCGCGAGGTCGGTGACCGCGTTGTCCGAGAGCCATCTGCGGGGCATCTTGATCTCTTCGAACTGTCCCGGGCTGAGGGTCCGGTACGGCGCGATATCGCCCTTGATCCGGTACGCGGCGACCTCGGGGCCGACCTTCGACTTGACGTCGCCGATCACCGACAGGACGCCCGCGAAGGCACCTAGCGCACACAGGGCGGAGAGCACCAGCAGGATCACACCGCGGCGCTGGCGTGAGTTCATGGGCCGTACCTCGTTCGGGGTGGGATGACGACGGGATGCGGGCGGGCTCTGCGGGGCTAGACCCGACCGTCCCGGCCCCCGGGGGTCAGGGCGCGCGCCTGGCGGGGCGGATGCTCGGGCGGGGCGACGGGGGCCGCGCAGAAGCCGCAGCGGTCACCGATGAGTTCGAGGCCGCACCAGCGGCACTGTTCGCGGCGGACGGAGGCCACGAGTTGGTAGAGGACGGAGATGTCAGGGATGGCGGCGGCGAACTCCACCAGTTTCGCCGTCGCCCACCAACGGGCGGAGGCAGTCGGCAGTTCGACTTCTTCGGCCGCGCCGACCTGCCAGGCGGGGCCGAGCGTCTGGGGCACCCAGTCGGAGTTGAGCTGGCCGCGGGCGTAGGTCAGGCGGGTGGCGAACTGGGGTCCGCTGGGCGTTTCCTGGGCCGTGCCGCCCAGCCTCAAGAGGGTGGGCTGCGGGTTGGCCAGGACCACGAACTGGGCGCCCGGCACCCATGACTTGGCGTGCGCGGCGAGGCTGACGGGGACGCGGTCGAGCCGGGAGACGGAACCGAGCTGAGCGCCCGCGTGGATGTAGTGCGCCAGCAGTCTGGCGGCGGAGGCGATCACTCCGGGGCTGAAGTCGCAGATGGACAGCTGCCTCAGTTGACGGGTGAGCACAGCGGTGGCCAGTGGGGGGAGCCCGGTGGTCAGCAACGCGATGCGGTCGCTCTCCAGGATGGAGCGCAGGGTGTGCAGGCGCTGGGTGACGGCGGCCGGCAGGCCGGTGTGGCAGAGCACGATGAGGTAGCCGTGCTGGTCGAGTAAGGCGCCGGTCTCGGCCAGCGCCTCTTCGAGCTGTTGCCGGTCGGGGGGCTGGAGCGCCACCGCCGCCGGCGTGTGGGGGTCGGTCGCGGGCAGCACGAGTTCAGCGCTGGTGACTGCGATGGCGGCTGGCATACGGATTCCCCCCGTTCACCACGGTCGTCGTGTGCCGTACGACCGCAAACGATCACCACACTTCCCTCCGACCCCGCACCTTAGCCCCGTGGTGGCGCCCCGCACATGGTCTTGACCGGAAAGTAACGGCGTTGGCCATGGAAACCCCTTTGGACGTACAGGGGGTTGACAAGCTCATTGGTCTGGACCAACTCTGGGGCAATCCCCCCGCGCACCACCCCCGCCCACCTCAACTCCCCCCACCGGAGCCCATCGTGGACCGCACCTCCCCACGCATACGCCTCTCGTTGGCGGTGGCCGCCGCAGCGGCGCTCGCCTTCACCGGCCTGACGGCACAGTCGGCCCAGGCCGCCGACGTCAACGTCGCCCGGAACGCCGGGTTCGAGTCCGGCCTCGCCCACTGGAGCTGCTCCGCCGACAGCGGAACCGCCGTCTCCTCTCCCGTGCACGGCGGCGCCTCGGCCCTGCGCGCGACCCCTGCCGGCCTGGACAACGCCAAGTGCTCACAGGTGGTCACGGTCAAGCCCAACTCCACCTACACCCTGAGCACCTGGGTGCAGGGCAGCTACGTCTACCTGGGCGCCAGCGGTACCGGCACCCAGGACGTGTCCACCTGGACGCCCGGCGGCTCCGGCAACTGGCAACAGCTGTCCACGACGTTCCGGACCGGCCAGTCGACCACCTCGGTGACCGTCTACACCCACGGCTGGTACGGGCAGCCCGGCTACCTCGTGGACGACTTCAGCGTCTACGGCCCGGACGGCGGCGGAGGCACCGACCCCGATCCGACCGTGCCCGGAGCCCCTGCGGGGCTCACCGTCGGTGGTGCGACTTCCTCGTCCCTGGCACTGAACTGGTCGACCGTCAGTGGCGCTGCCAGCTACAACGGGCCTTGACCCCGGATTTTGAACACGTCTATGCGGCTTGGGTCAGGGTAGTTGCAGCTGGCTGGAGGTCGTTCTCGTAGGCGATCGGGGACCGG
>NZ_JBIAGC010000060.1:0-30141 GCF_042869595.1 Streptomyces sp. NPDC006879 | reverse complement strand
ACCCCCCAGGTCATGCCATCGACAGGGGGACACAGCCATGCCGGGCCCAGAGGCCAGCGGCCCCATTGCGGAACCGCAGAAAACATAACGGGGGGGGTGGACGGTCTCACATGCTGGCACAGCGGCATTGATTGCAGAAATCACCGAAGACTAACCCAGTGATCAGCCTTGCCTATCAGTGCTGTCCGTGGCTGCTCCGGCAGCGGCATTGATTGCCGGACAGGCCTTAAGGTGGGGGGAGGTGATCGGAGGTGCCTATCAGTGGGTGCGAGTAACAGGGTATCGGCGTCCAGGTCCAAGCAGCCGACGCTCGCGCAACTGCGCGCGTTCGCCGCCGTGGCCGAGCACCTCCACTTCCGGGACGCCGCCGCGGCGATCGGCATGAGTCAGCCGGCGCTCTCGGGTGCCGTCTCCGCGCTGGAGGAAGCCCTCGGGGTGCAACTGCTGGAACGGACCACCCGCAAGGTGCTTCTCTCGCCGGCCGGAGAGCGCATCGCCGCCCGCACCCGAACGGTCCTGGAGTCCGTCTGCTCCCTGCTGGAGGAGGCCGAGGCCGTACGGGCGCCGTTCACGGGGGTGCTGCGACTGGGTGTGATCCCCACCGTGGCGCCCTACCTGCTGCCGACGGTCCTTGGCCTGGTCCATCGACGCTACCCCCGCCTCGACCTCCAGGTCCACGAGGAGCAGACCGCCTCCCTGCTGGAGGGCCTGGCGGCCGGACGGCTGGACCTCCTCCTGCTCGCCGTACCCCTTGGCGTCCCCGGGGTCACCGAACTCCCGGTTTTCGACGAGGACTTCGTGTTGGTAGCGCCTCGTGGGCACGAGCTGGCGGATCGTCGGGACATTCCGCGCGAGGAACTGCGCGGACTACAGCTGCTGCTGCTCGACGAGGGGCACTGCCTGCGCGATCAGGCTCTGGACATCTGCCGAGAGGCTGGCCGGACCCAGGGTGCCGACGTCACCACCACTGCGGCCGGGCTCTCCACTCTCGTCCAACTCGTGGCGGGCGGGCTCGGCGTCACTCTGCTCCCCCGCACCGCGCTGCGCCTGGAGACCACCCGTAACGAACACCTGGCCACCGGCTACTTCGCCGAACCGGCGCCCTCCCGCCGCATCGCGTTGGCCATGCGGACCGGCACGGCGCGGCAGGAGGAGTTCACCGAGCTGGCCTCCGCTCTGCGCGAGGCCGTGCGGCCCCTGCCGGTGTGGCCCGCCGAATAGCGCCCGCTCCGGCCGGGTCCTTCCCTACTCGGTGCGCAGGCCGTCCGGGCGCATCAGCCGCAACAGCGGAGGCAGGCTGAACAAGGTCACCAGCAGCACGACCCCCGCACCGATGCCGGCCATCGAGGCTACGGAAGGCCAGTCGAGGACCACCGGGGCGTTGGTCATCCGCAGCAGCACCGTGCCCAGCGACACCCCCACCGCGGTGGCCAGTGCGAGTCCGAGTGCGACGGGGATTGCGGTCTGCCAGAGCACCGACAGGCTGAGGGTGGAGCGGCGGGTGCCGAAGGCCACCAACGCCGAGAGCAGTTTCTTGCGTTCGCGTAGCTGTTCCAGCTGGGACACCAGCAGGCTGGCCCCGATCAGCAGCAGTACCGCGACGGCGCCGATGAACAGACCGGTGCGGATGGTCGCGTAGCGGTTGGCGACCGTGCTCGCCCTGAGCGTCATCGCCGTCATCAGCGGATCCGCGTGGAAGACCGCCGTGCGCATGCGCTCCAGTGCGTCGGGGTCCTGCGGGTCCGGCTGTAGGTAGATCGAGGCCACGTCGTAGTTGTCCACCACGCGGGGTGCGGCCGACGGGGTGGCCAGGACGCCGCTGCGCAGCACGCCCCCGGGGTCCTTGCGGGCCTGAACAGAACGGGCGCCCGCGGGCAGTGTCCAACGGACCGGCCGGTCGCCGTCGCCGTAGACGGCGCCGGCGAACAACTGCGCGCCGGGCCGGGCCAGTTCGCGGGTGTCGGCGTCGGACTCCGTGCCGCGCAGCACGAAGGTGTCGCCCTCCCGGCAGTCGGGAAGCTGAGCGAGTTCCCTGAGCGCTTCGCAGTTCCCCACGGTGATGCTGGTCGTGAGGGTGGGGTCGGGGTAGGTGGCCGCTGCGTCGATGCTGGCGATCGCGGTGGCCTTCGCCACCCCGGGGGCGCGGCGCAGTTCTTCGGTGACGGCGTCGAGGCGGCCCGCGGCCTCCGTCCCCCTGGTCACCAATACCGCGATGGCGGCGCGAGCGGGGTCCTGCCCGGTCTGCTTGGTGTAGTCGACCTCGACGCCGGCGAAGAGCATCTGAAGTGCGATGGCTCCCGCCACGGCCACTGCGATGCCGTTGACCAGGCGGGCAGCGGCTCCGCTGCTCATCTGTAGCCGGCGCACGGCCAGTTGCCAGGAGACGCCGCCGCCGCGCAGGAGGGTGACGACCCTCTCCACCAGCCAGGGCAGCAGGGCGGTGATCCCGATCAGGAGCAGCACCACTCCGGAGCTGACCTGCCACTGGTTGAACTGGCCCTGGTCGTTGCCGCGCCCCATCAGCGGGGCGAGCAGCCCCAGGCCGGCCATCGGTGGCAGCAGGCGCCACCAGATCCGGCGCGGGGCCTGGGTTGCGCTACGGACCACTCCCAGCGGTTCGATGACGACCCCACGCATCGCGAACAGGGTCACCGCCACCGCGGCGGTCGGAACGGCGAGGGCCACCAGGGCGGCCAGCCACAACGTCGGGTTCAGGTCGAAGGGGAATACGCTGCGTTGGTACAGCGTGATCCCCCCGATGAACTGTCGGACGGCCAGGAAGACCAGCGCGCCCACGCCCAGGCCGAGGACCGCCCCGGCGAGGGCCTCGCCGGCAGCGATCCGCCTGGTCATCCGACGGTCGGCACCCACCAGGCGCAGTGCGGCAAGCCGGCGGTCACGACGCTCGCCGCCGAAACGGACGGCGGCTGCGATGAAGACGGCGACCGGTGTCAACAGCGCAACGAAGACCATGACCAGGAGCAGCATCAGCACCGGGTCCAGTGGTTCGGGGCGTGCGGTGTTGGCGAAGCCGGTGATCCGTGGAACGTGCGCTCCGCTCGCGCGGAGTCGGTCGGTGCCCGCGTAGAAGGCGAGCTCTCCGGGGCCCACCAGGCCCTGGTCCCCGATGGTGGCGGTGATCCGTCCGTCGAGCCGCTCGCGCAGGAGCCTGCCGTCCTCGGATTCCAGGAGTTCGCGCAGTGCCGGGGAGACGGCGAGTTCACCGGGGGCGGGAAAGCCGTCCAGGCCCGGGGGCAGGGGCGCGTCGGGGCCTTCGGGTTGGAGGAGCCGCCCGTAGACGTCCAGCGTGCGATAGGTGACGTCGACTTCCCCGACCAGCAGGGTGTTCGGTCCGGCTCGTTCGGCGGTGGGCGCGGTGAAGGTCGAGCGGGCGTCGCCGCGTACGTCACGGGCCGCGAGCGCGCTCGGCAGGGCGGTGGTCACCAACAGCAGGGCCACGCCCAGCCCCACGCCGAGGGCGGTGAGCAGGGTCCGGGTCCAGCCCTCGCGGCCACCACTGACGGCGAACCTGGCGCCGATCGCCAACTCCCGCGCCCAGGAGCCGTTCGGGGACGGGATGTTCATATGGCGCGCTCCATATCGCGGGAGCGGCCGTCGCGCACGACGATCTCACGGTCGGAGTAGGCGGCGACCCGAGTCTCGTGGGTGACCAGGACGACAGCGGCGTTGGTGGAGCGGGCCGCTTCGGTGAGCAGTTGCATTACGCGTTCGCCGTTGAGGGAGTCCAGTGCGCCGGTCGGTTCGTCGGCGAACACCACGCGGGGGCTGGTGACCAAGGAGCGGGCCACGGCCACCCGCTGCCCCTGACCGCCGGACACCTCTCCTGGCCGTTTGTCGCGCAGGGCCTCGACCTCCAGGCGGCCCAGCCACTCCAGGGCGCTCGCCTCGGCCGTCTTGCGGGCCACGCCGTTCAGGCGGAGCGGAAGCGCGACGTTCTCCATGCAGGTGAGTTCCGGTACGAGCTGCCCGAACTGGAACACGAACCCGAATGCGCTGCGGCGTAGCGCGCTGCGTTGGGCATCGCTCATGGCGGTGAGCTCGTGGCCTTGGTAGGTGATGGAACCAGAGTCGGGCGTGACGATTCCGGCGAGGCAGTGCAGCAGAGTTGACTTCCCCGAGCCCGAGGGGCCCATGACGGCGACCACCTCTCCGGCGTGGATGGAGAACTCGGCTCCGTCCAACGCCGGGGTCGGCCCGTAGGACTTCCGCAGCTCAGTGGCGGTCAGGAGGGAACCGGCCGGGGTCATGCGCGCACCTCCGCGGCGAGCCGACCGAGGCGGGCGGCGGTGAGTTCGAGCCAGCGCAGGTCGGCTTCGAGGTGGAAGAGGGCGTGATCGCAGATCAGTTGGTCGCTGAGGTCGCCGTCGCGCTTGCGGGCGGTCAGGGTGCGCATCAGCCGCAGGTGCTCGGCACGCTGGGTGTCGAGGAGTTCCTCGGCCCGGCGACCGGTCAGCAGGGCCAGGACCACCTTGGTGTACAGGGTCGACTGGAGGTACGGCTCGGGCTTCTCGGGCTGGCTGAGCCAGGTCTCGACGTCGGTGACGCCGGCGTCGGTGATGGCGTACCGCTTGCGGTCGGGGCCGCCGCCGGCCTCGACCCCCTCGACCTCGACGAGGCCGTTCTTCAGGAGACGGGACATGGTCGAGTAGACCTGTCCGTAGTGCAACGGGCGGTCGTGGCCGAACTTCTCGTCGAAGGTGCGCTTGAGGTCGTAGCCGTGCCGTGGGCCGGCCTCCAGGAGGCCGAGCAGGGTGTGTGCGATGGGGCCTGAGGACATGCTCAGGAATATACGCGGGGTGTATACACCGGATGTATACACCCCGCGTATAGAGCGCGGGTCGCCGTGCGGATGAGGATGATCGATGCAGGTCAGAGCCGTTTGTCACGGTTCTGTACGACTACTGCCCGCCCTCTCCTGCGCCCCCCGGGGCGTCCCGGCGGGGGCGTCCGCGCCCGGGGATGGGCCGCACCGCCTTCGGAAGTCGGCCCCCCTCGGTGAGGGCGCGGCGCAACAGGAACTCGATCTGCGCGTTCGTGCTGCGCAACTCTTCTCCCGCCCAGCGCGCCAGCGCCTCGTACACCTGTGGGTCGAGCCGGAGCAGCACCTGCTTGCGGCTCCCCCTGGCGGGGGTCGGGCTCGCGCCAGGGTCCGCCGGCTGCTCGGGGCTCACTGGTAGAGCGTGCCCGTGTTGACAACCGGCTGGGCCGCTCGGTCTCCGCACAGCACCACCATCAGATTGCTCACCATGGCCGCCTTCCGCTCGCCGTCCAGGTCCACGACGTCATGCTCCGCCAGTTGTTTGAGTGCCAGTTCCACCATGCCCACCGCGCCCTCGACTATCTGGCGGCGGGCCGCCACGACGGCGCCGGCCTGCTGCCGCTGGAGCATCGCGGAGGCGATCTCCGGTGCGTAGGCGAGGTGGGTGAAGCGGGACTCGATGATGCGCACGCCGGCTGCCGCCACCCGCTCGTGCAGTTCCGCGGCCAGCTTCTCGGTGATCTCCTCGGCGTTGCCCCGAAGGGACAGGTCGCCCTCCTCGTGCGCGTCATAGGGGTACTCGATGGCGATGTGTCGCACGGCCGCTTCGGTCTGGGTGGAGACGAACTCCAGGAAGTCGTCCACCTCGAAGGTCGCCTGCGCGGTGTCCTCGACCTTCCACACCACGACTGCGGCGAGCTCGATCGGATTGCCGTACGCGTCGTTGACCTTCAGGACGGCCGTCTCGTGGTTGCGCACCCGGGTGGAGATGGTGTGGCGGGTCGTGAAGGGGTTGACCCAGCGCAGGCCGTCGGTGCGGATGGTGCCGCGGTAGCGACCGAAGAGCTGTACGATCCGGGCCTCGCCGGGCGCCACCATGTTGAGGCCGCTCATCGCCGCGAGGGAGAGCACGAACAGCAGGATGCCCGAGACGACCAGGCCTGCCTGGAGACCGACGGGTGTGGACTGGCTGCCGATGGCGATCAGGGCGCCTGCGGCGAGGATGCCGGCCAGGCCGATCAGCAGTGCGAGGCCGCCGGCCACGCTGCGGGCCGGAAACTCCCTTATCTGGGCAGGGTCGATCTGGGTTTCGGTCATTTTGCTCATGCATTGCCCCGTTTCTTGGTGGTCCAGCCGGTAGGCCGGACCGCAACCTTCTAGCAAAGTGATATCACTTTTCTCTGAGGAAGCAACCTCCAGACCCCGCCGCAGCGTCGGTTCCAAGCGGGCGGGTGCTCATTCTCACGTCCACAAACCCCTGTACTGGCTGACCTCTGTCCATTCCTGCGGTGTTAGCTTTCTGAGCTGACATCGGGGGGTACACGAGCGGAGCGAATGGAGCGATGGGCCGAGCAGAAGCGCGCCGAGCGGCGAAGCAGAGCAGCAGGCGCCGGCCACACAAGCCACGGCCGGGCGGCAAGACCGGGAAGGGCGGCATACGCCGGTTCTTCACCTGGCGGAAGCTGCTCGGCACCTTCTTCGGCTTCTGCCTGCTCTGCATAGGCGGGGCGATCGGCCTCTACCTCTGGGTGGACGAACCGAGCACGGGCAACATCGCCGCCCGGATGCAGAGCAACGTCTACAAGTGGTCCGACGGGTCGGTCCTGACCCGAACCGGCGAGATCAACCGTGAGATCGTCGACCTCAGCCGCATCCCCAAGGGCGTCCAGCAGACCTTCATCGCAGCCGAGAACAAGTCCTTCTACAAGGACTCCGGCGTGGACGTCAAGGGAATCGCCCGCGGAGTGCTCAACACGCTCACCGGCAAGGGCAAGCAGGGTGGCTCGACCATCACCCAGCAGTACGTCAAGAACTACTACCTCAACCAGGACCAGACGGCGACCCGCAAGCTCAAGGAGCTGGTGATCTCCCTCAAGGTCGACCGGCGCATGGAGAAGAAGGACATCCTCGCCGGATACATCAACACCAACTACTACGGCCGCGGCGCCTACGGCATCCAGGCCGCAGCACAGGCCTACTACGGTGTGGACACCGCCAAGCTGACCGTCGAGCAGGGCGCCTACCTCGCCGCCCTGCTCCAGGCACCCAACCAGTACGACTGGGCGCTGGCCACCCCGACCGGGAAGCGGCTCGTCACCGAACGCTGGAACTACGTGCTGGCGAACATGGTCGAGATGGGCGAGCTCGACGAGCCCACCCGCGCCGGGATGAAGTTCCCCGTGCCGATCAAGCCCAAGCCCGCTCCCGGTATGGAAGGCCAGAAGGGCTACCTCGTCCAGGCCGCGGACGAGGAGCTCAAGCGGCAGGGCATATCCGAAGACCAGATCAAGGCCGGCGGTTGGACCATCACCCTCACGGTGGACAAGAAGAAGCAGGCCAAGCTGGAGAAGGCCGTCGACCAGGAGCTGGAGTCGAAACTCGACCGGGAAAGCCGGAAGGTAGACGCGGGAGTGCAGGCCGGCGCGACCTCGGTCGATCCCAAGACCGGTCACATCGTGGCCATGTACGGCGGCCAGGGCCTGAAGCAGCACTGGTCGAACAACGCCATCCGCACCGACTACCAGCCCGGCTCGACCTTCAAGCCGATCGTCCTGGCCTCGGCGCTGGAGAACGACTCGCGCACCCAGGACGGTCGGCCCATCACGCCGAAGACCATCTACGACGGCACCAGCCGCCGCCCGGTCGAGGGCAGTGACACCTTCTTCAACCCGCAGAACCAGGACGACCGCAGCTACGGCAAGCGGGTCACCGTGCAGAAGGCCACGAACAGCTCGCTGAACTCCGTGTACGCACAGATGCTCGTCGACGTCGGCCCCGGCACGGTGAAGAAGACCGCGCTGGAGATGGGCATGACCGACCGGCCCGGGTGGCCCGAGCAACCCGCGATGGCACTCGGATCGATGAGCGCCACCACGGTGGAGATGGCGGGCGTGTACGCCACGCTCGACCACCACGGTCGCCGGATCACCCCCACGATCGTGAAGTCCGCCGAGCACAAGGACCGCGAGTACCACCCCGTCGACCCGATCGGCACCCAGGTCCTCTCCCGGCAGACGGCGGACACCGTCACCAAGGTGCTCACCGGCGTGGTCCGCAATGGCTCCGCCAGGGTCGTCTCCAGCAGCGCCTACGAAGCAGCCGCCAAGACCGGCACCACCGAGAGCAACAAGGCGGCCTGGTTCACCGGCTACACCCCGGAGCTGGTCACCGTCGTCGCCATGTTCGGCGAGAAGCCGGACGGCACCGGGCAGACCACCCTGACCGGCACCGCCGGTGCGGGCCGGGCGGGCGGCAGCAGCTTCCCCGCCGAGATCTGGCGGGCGTACACCCTCAGCGTGCTCGGCGGGACCTCCACCGACTCCTTCGACCTGGAGGCCGACATGGGCCGGTCCGAGGTGAAGGAGGAAGCGGACCCGACACGGAAGCCCTCGCCGTCTCCCTCGCGCAGCGAGAAGAAGGACCCTTCGCCCTCGCCGTCTCCCTCGCGCAGCGAGAAGAAGGACCCCTCGCCCTCGCCGTCTCCCTCGCGTACCAGGAAGACCGACCCCTCGCCGTCTCCCTCGCGTACCAAGAAGCCGCCGAAGACCTCACCGACCCCGCCGGACCCGACCCTGGACCCGACCCTGCGCGCGCCGCAGCCCTGAGCAGCGGGTACGAACGAGGGCCCCGCCGGCCGACGCCCGGCGGGGCCCTCGTTTCGAACCAACGGCGGCTACCCGCCGTTGACCTGTGCGGCGATCCGGTCGCCGAGGTCCTTGTCGACGTTGCGCCAGTACTGCACGGCCCGTTCCAGCACCGCGCGGCTCACCCCGTCCTTGAGGTGACCGCCGACGTTGGAGACCAGCCGCTCGCGCGCGGCATCGTCGAGCACCTGGCGGACCATGGTCCCCGGCTGACCCCAGTCGTCGTCCTCGGCGCGCAGGGTGTACGCCGCGCGGACCATTTCACCGGCGGCCCGCCAACCCGCTGGCTCACCGAAAGAGGCCAGGTCAGCAGCCGGCCCGCCGTAGGAGTTCGGCGCGTACGGGCGAGCCGTCGCAGCCGGCTCGTACCGCATCGGCCCGTCCTTCGCGTACGAGGAGACCCGCGAGTGGGCCCGGTTGGGCGGCAGTTGGGCGTAGTTCGGCCCGATCCGGTACCGGTGCGTGTCGGGGTAGGAGAAGAGCCGACCGAGCAGCATCTTGTCCGGTGAGGGCCCGATGCCCGGCACCAGGTTGGAGGGCTCGAACGCAGCCTGCTCGATGTGCACGAAGTAGTCGTCCGGGTTCTTGTCCAGGGTCATCCGACCGACCTCGATCAGCGGGTAGTCGCCGTGCGGCCACACCTTCGTCAGGTCGAACGGGTTGAACCGGTACTCCGGGGCGTCCTCGAAAGGCATCACCTGCACGTACATCGTCCAGCTGGGCGGATTGCCGTCCCTGATGGACTCGAACAGGTCGCGCCGGTGGGCGTCGCCGTTTCGTCCGGCCAGCTCGTCGGCCTCCTGCTGGGTCAGGAAGTCGATGCCCTGGTCGGTCTTGATGTGGTACTTCACCCAGAACTTCTCACCGCCGGCGTTGACCCACAAGTAGGTGTGCGAGCCGTAGCCGTTCATGTGCCGGTACGTCTTCGGGATGCCCCGGTCCCCCATCAGCCAGGTCACCATGTGCGCGGACTCGGGGGAGAGGGTCCAAAAATCCCACTGCATGTCGTTGTCGCGCAGCCCGTTGTCCGGACGTCGCTTCTGCGAGCGTATGAAGTCCTGGAACTTGCTCGGGTCACGGACGAAGAAGACCGGGGTGTTGTTCCCGACCAGGTCGTAGTTGCCCTGTTCGGTGTAGAACTTCAACGCGAAACCGCGCGGGTCACGCCAGGTGTCGGGCGAGCCCTGCTCGCCCGCGACCGTGGAGAAGCGTGCCAGCATCCGCGTGCGCCGACCAGGCTGAAAGAGATCAGCCCTGGTGAACTGACTCACGTCGTTCGTCACTTGGAACACGCCGTACGCACCCGCCCCTTTGGCGTGCACCACCCGTTCGGGGACCCGTTCCCGGTTGAACTGGGCCATCTTCTCGATCAGGTAGTGGTCCTGAAGCAGGATCGGGCCGTCGGCACTCACGGTGAGCGAATGCTCATCGCTCTCCACCGGTATGCCGGAGTTGCTGGTGGTGTACGGGATTTTTCGGGATGCCTCGGTCACGAGCGTCCTCCCGGGGGTGGGTGAGGTCAGATCGCTTCGTCCACCCAGCCAGTCAACGCCGGCCCCGCCCGCACGGCAACACGGGTCACTGAACGTGACCGTCACTCTTCGGGGTGGGCGCGGGGAGCAGCTGCCGCACGGGGGCCGGCGGCGGCGTGGTGGGCAGGCCCAGCTCGAACCAGACGACCTTTCCACTGCTCAGGCGGGTTCCGCCCCACCTGCGAGCCATCCGGTTGACCAGGAACAGGCCCCGGCCGCCCTCGTCGGTGTCCCGAGCCCGCCGTTGCCGCGGCAGTTGCGGAGAGTCGTCACCGACCTCGCAGCGAAGGACGTCCGTGCGCAACAGACGAAGGGTGACCGGACGCTCGGCGTACCGCACCGCATTGGTGACCACCTCGCTGACCAGCAGCTCCACGGAGTCGGTCAGCTCCTCCAGGCCCCAACGCTCCAGAGCCCGTCGGGCCAGCCGCCGCGCCCGCCCCGGCGCCGTCCGCTCCGGGTCGAGGAACCAGTAGGCGACGTCGCTGGGAGCGATCCCGTGGAAGCGGGCCGCGAGCAGGGCGATGTCGTCGTCCCGGTCGCCGGGGCCGAGCATGTCCAGGACGTCGTCGCAGAGCGCCTCCAGCGGCGGCGGGTGGTCAGGTCCGGTCAGCTGGGCGGTGGCCGCCAACCGCTCGCGCAACTGCTCGATGCCGGTCCACACGTCCCGTAGTCGTGACTCCACCAGGCCGTCGGTGTAGAGCAGCAGGGTGGCCCCGGCAGGTGCGTCCAGCTCCACCGCCTCGAAGTCCACCCCGCCGACCCCGATCGGCGCACCGGGCGGCACCCGCAGCACCTCGGCGCGGCCCCCGAGGTGGAGCAGCACCGGCGGTGGATGGCCGGCGTTGGCGATGGTGATCCGGTGCGAGACCGGGTCGTACACGGCGTACAGGCACGTCGCCATGCGGTCCGAACCCAGGCGCTGGGCCTGTTCGTCCAGGTGGTGCAGCACCTCGGCCGGCGGCAGGTCCAGCTGGGCCAGGGTCTGCGCGGTGGTGCGCAGCTGACCCATGATCGCTGCCGAGGTCATCGAGTGGCCCATCACATCGCCGACCACCAGCGCGACCCGGCTGCCCGGCAGCGGGATCGCGTCGTACCAGTCGCCCCCGACCCGGGCGGTCTCCGCGGCGGGGAGGTAGCGCGAGGCGAGGCGGACACCGGTGGGTTGGGGCAGGCCGTCGGGCAGCATGGTGCGCTGGAGCTCGTCGGCGATGTACGCCTCACGTCCGTACAGGACTGCCTTGTCGATCCCCAGGGCGGTGTGGGTGGCCAGTTGGGCCGCGACCAGCAGGTCGTTCGGCTCGAACGAGGGCCGGTCGGGGCGGCGCAGGAACACGGCCGCGCCGATGACGCGCCGGCGGCCCCGCAGCGGCGCGAGGATGGCGCGTTGGCCGCGGGGTACCGGATGGTCCGCGCCCAGCAACTCCGGCAGCGCCTCGCGGGCGGCCGGGGACGCGCCGAAGACCGGACGTACCCCGCGCAGCACCTCGGCGAGTGCCCCGCCGGGCTGGATCTCACAGAGCTCGGCCGCTGGCAGGTCGCCCTGGGGGCCCAACAGCGGAAGCCGACTGAAGTCGGCTTCGGCGGCGCTCCCGTGGGTCGCGGTGCCGACGGCGGCAGCCGCCGCGGTCAGGTCGATCCCGGTGCCGTCGGCGCCGTCGTCCAGGGGGCGCAACCGGTCGGTGCGGCGGAGCCTTAAGACCACGGGCCCGGCCGGACGTTCGTCGCCTACCGGGAGCGGATCGCGCAGGTACACCAAGATGGCGTCGGAGAAGGTGGGCACGGTGGCCCGGCACAGGCCGAGCACGATCTCGTCGAGGTCGATTCCGCGGGCGATCCGGCGGGTGGCGGCACCCACGAAGCGCAGCCGGTCCCCTTCTCGACGGGCGGCCGAGGAGGTGTCCGGGCCGGTGGGGACGCCGGTGCCCGCGCCGCTGCCCGCGCCGGCGGGCGGCGCGGCGGCCCCGTCCTGCACTCCGGCCGCCGTGGGTCGACCGCCGGAGCCTTCCTGCGCCACTACCTCGTCGACGGTGCGCCGCTCCGGCCTGCCCTCGGCCGCGCCGCGAGCTGACGGCCCCGAGGGCGCCTCCGCCTTGCCGTGCCCGTCTCCGGCCGAGTCCCGGCGCGTATGGGCGCGGGCCTCCGCGGCGGCTGCGTGTCGCTGGGCGGGCAGGCCTTCACCGCCGACGGGCCAGTGGGGTGCCGGGACCGGCGTCGAAACGGCATGCTGCTGCGCCGCCCCGCGCGGTTCCGGGGGCGTGGCCGGCCGCACAGCACCTTGCTGCGGGCCCTCGTGGGAGGGGGGATACTCCGTCACGCGTGGAATTCCGTCCGTCTGCGCTCGTTGTGCGCTGCACTCAACTCAGTCGCGGTATACCCGCTCAGCGGCCGACTCATCAGCCGAACGGGTCTGCATACCGCTCTGGTATATCGCTGGTATCGCTCTGTGACGTCCTGTCAAGTCCTGTGGCTGGAATGAGGATTACGCAGGGGAATTACGGATGTGCAGTCGTGCGGAGGACGATCCTACGGTTGCCCCCCGGGGTTACATCAAGGGTCTCACGACCTGATATGGGCCGGGGTGCGGTCCCAGTCTTCGGGTAGTGCCGGAACTTTCCAACCCGGGTCGGGCCGCCAGTCCTGCCAGCGTTGCGAGAACGGCGGGCCCCAGGATCTGATCAGCTGGACAGCGGCGCGACCGGCCCCGCGCACCTGTTCGGCCCGGTCGGCGTCCATCAGCCCGGCCCGCTGGGCCTGGGCGAACTCGTCCTCGTCGCGCCACTCCCAGGTGCGGTCCGGGTAGACGGAGATGTCGAGGAAGTGGTCTTCGGAGTCGACCCCGCCCGCCCAGCGCAGGCGTGGGGCCTCCAGGTTGACGTACCAGCTCTTGAACTGCCAGTCCTCGTCCCAGAAAAGCCATACCGACCAGGGGTCCCGTGGTCGTGCGAGCTTCAGGACGCCGGATCCGAACCAGCGCGAGCGGGTGAGGGCGCGGGGCGCGGTGTAGCGGGTGGCGAGTGGCTCCTCGTGGACGGGTGTTCCATCTGCGAGGACAGGTTTGACCAGTTCGGTGCCGGGGGCCATCCACACGGCCAACAGGTCGTCGGTGTCCTCGACGACGGTCACCGGTCGGCAGATGTGCACGCCGGGGGCGAGAGCGGAGGGTGCGCCGGCGTGGTCGTGATAGCGCCAGAGGATGTGATCTCCGGGCGTCCAGTGCGCCCCGCCCGCGTTGGCTGCCGTACCTGTCATGCGCAGATCTTAGGGGTGGCCTGTGGCGGGGCGCTGCGGTGCAGGTCACGGATGGGTCATACGCAGTACGTCGAGGGCCTGATCCAGCTGCTCCAACGTCAGATCACCGCGCTCCACGTACCCGGATTCCAGGACCACTTCCCGGATGGTCTTCTGCTCGGCCAGGGACTTCTTGGCCACTTTCGCGGCCTCCTCGTACCCGAGGTAGCGGTTGAGCGGGGTGACCACGGAGGGTGAGGACTCCGCGTAGCCGCGGGCGCGTTCGACATTGGCCGTGATGCCCTCGACCGTACGGTCCGCGAGCAGCCTCGATGTCGCCGCGAGCAGGCGGATCGATTCCAGCAGGTTGCGCGCCATGACCGGCAGCATGACGTTCAGTTCGAAGTTCCCGGCAGCGCCGGCCAGGGCCACCGTGGTGTCGTTGCCGGTGACCTGGGCCGCGACCATGAGGACTGCTTCCGGGATCACCGGGTTGACCTTGCCGGGCATGATCGAGGAGCCCGGTTGGAGGTCGGGCAGATTGATTTCAGCCAATCCGGTGCGAGGGCCCGAGGCCATCCAGCGAAGGTCGTTCGCGATCTTCGTCAGGGAGACCGCAAGTGTGCGCAACTGCCCGGAAGTCTCGACCAGGGAGTCCCGGGCGCCTTGCGCCTCGAAGTGGTCCCGCGCCTCGGTCAGGGGCAGGCCGGTGCCGCGGGCGAGCTCGGCGATGACGGCTGCCGAGAAGCCGGGAGGGGTGTTGATGCCCGTACCCACGGCGGTTCCACCCAGGGGGAGTTCGGCGAGGCGGGGCAGGACGGAGGCGAGCCGTTCGATGCCGTACTGGATCTGGGCCTGGTAGCCGCCGAACTCCTGGCCGAGGGTGACGGGGGTGGCGTCCATCAGGTGGGTGCGGCCCGACTTGACCACCTCGGCGAACTCCACGGCCTTGCGCCCGAGGGCGTCGGCGAGGTGGGTGAGGGCCGGTACGAGGTCTTCGGTGACGGCGGCGGTGGCGGCGATGTGAATGCTGGAGGGGAAAACGTCGTTGGAGCTCTGCGAGGCGTTCACCTGGTCGTTCGGGTGCACCTCTCGTCCCAGGCGCTCGCTGGCGAGGGTCGCCAGTACCTCGTTCATGTTCATGTTCGACGAGGTGCCCGAGCCGGTCTGGAACACGTCCACCGGGAAGTGTGCGTCCCACTGGCCGTCGGCCACCTCGGCGGCGGCGCCGCGCACCGCGCTGGCCACTTCCGGTTCGAGGATCCCGAGTTCACTGTTGACCTTGGCGGCTGCGGCCTTGATCAGCGCCAGTGCCGCGATGTGGCGTCGCTCCAGACCCTGACCGGAAATCGGGAAGTTCTCGACCGCCCGTTGGGTCTGTGCGCGCCACTTCGCGTGGGTCGGGACGCGCACCTCGCCCATCGAGTCATGGGTGACCCGGTACTTCGTCGAATCCGCTCCGTTGTTCTGACCTGCGCGGTCGTCCGTCATGGCGTTGCCTTCCCGAGGTGCTGCGCGGTACGTCTCAAAAAGTTGAGCAATTGTCTTGTTCGAAGTGTTCCCAAGTGCGCTTACCGGCCAGTAAATACCGGGGGTAACACTGACACCGGGGAGGCGTTCATGGCACGTGTGACACCCAGGCTCAGATGTACCGTCGCAGCACTCGCAGCCACCGCGGCAGCTCTCGGAGGGCTCACCGCCATCACTCCGACGGCCCAAGCCGCGACCACCGCGGTCAGCTCCACCGTGGTCCCGCTCAGCCCCGAACTGGAGGCCGTGCGGGCCGCCGAATCCGTGAAGATCTACGGCGATGCGGCCATCCGTCCGATCAACGAACGCAAGACCGGGCTCATCTCACTGGGGGACAGCGAAATCTCGGGCGAGGGGGTGGGGAACTACGATCCGGCGACCAACACCCCCGACAACCAGTGTCACCGGTCCCCCGACACCGCGATCCACCGCACCGGCATCCCGGCCGACCTCACCTTCAACGTGGCGTGTTCGGGGGCGTACACCGGAAACATCCGGATCGGCGGTTCCCGCCAGTACGCCGACGAACTCGTGCAGAGCGACAACCTCGCCATCAAGGCCCGCAACACGAAGATCAAGATGGTCCTCCTGGTCGCCGGCGCCAACGACGACCTACAGTTCGGTCCCGTCATGACCGACTGCGTCACCCGCTGGGTCCTCAGCCAAGGGGCCTGCGAGCCCAAGTACGGCCCCGGCTGGCAGGCCCGGGTGGACGGGTTGCGCCCCAAGGTCGAGGCCACCGTCGCAGACCTGCGGACCGTCATGCGCGGGGCCGGGTACGCCGATTCCGACTACAAACTGGTCGTCATGGGCTACCCCAGCCCGATCGGGCCCGACATCTACGACAACCCCGGATTCCCCGGCAAGCTCCCCGGCGGCTGCGCGGGCTACGACTCCGACGCGCGCTGGGGTCGCAACTACGCCGTTCCCACCTTCCAGCAGGGCATCCGCGCCGCGGCGCGGGCCAGCGGAGCGACCTACCTGGACAACTCGCGACTCTTCCACGGGCACGAGGTGTGCATGGAGAACACCTGGGCCCGGGGGCTCTACCTGGACCTCGCTGATCACTTCCCGTGGGACGAGAACACCGCCCGCCAGTCCTTCCACCCCAACTACCGCGGGCACGGAGCCTTCGCCTCCTGCCTCACCCAGCTCTACGACTCGGGTCTGCAGGAGGCGAGCTGCGCCGACCCGGCCAGCACCGGCCAGCCGGTCCTCCAGGCCGGCGCCTGGGACGACCTGTTCCAGCCGCTGCGCAGCGAGTCAAGCGGCAGTTGCCTGGACGCCGACGCGGGCAGCAGCGCCAACAACACCAAGGTGATCGGCTGGGACTGCCACGGGGGCCGCAACCAGAGCTGGTGGTACGAGAACGCCCGCAAGAGCCTTCACGTCGAACTCACCCATGACCGTTGCCTGGACGTGCCCGGAGCGAACTACGCGGCCGGTGCCGGTCTGATCCTGTGGAACTGCCACGGAGCGGCGAACCAGCAGTTCACCCGGATCGCGGGCACGGTGCGCCCGGTCGCTGCGGACCAACTGTGCCTCACCCTGGCCTCGGCCCGGGAGCAGGTCCGCCTCCAGCCCTGCAACGGGGCTGCCAACCAGCGGTTCGCATAACTTCCCCCGCCGTTGGGTAACACCCCTGTGCGGCGCAAGCACCGCCAGGGCCTGCGCACACTCGACGCCCGGCCGGGTCACCCGGCCGGGCGTCGTTTTTCGAGTTCTCGCTGTTTCGCGGTCTGGTCGTTCACCCCGTTCGTCCTCCTTGGGGCCGGCCCGCGAGGTCCGCCCCCACCTAGGGACTTCGGCGACACCACCGCTGCCCGAGTGGACGGACCGCAATTCCGCGGGGCGTCTGCGGGGGCCAGGGAAGCCGAGAGCCCCCGCCGCCTTCGGTTCGAGGGGCGGGGGCTCCCCAAGGACGCTGCTGCTCGGGGTCAGCCCAGGCCGGGACCCCGGACGGGGATGCTGGTGAAGGTCGGCTGAGCGGGTTCCTGCGAGGTGAAGAAGTCGTTGCCCTTGTCGTCCACCACGATGAAGGCGGGGAAGTCCTCCACCTCGATCTTCCAGACCGCCTCCATACCGAGCTCCTCGTACTCAAGGACCTCGACCTTCTTGATGCAGTCCTGGGCCAGGCGGGCCGCGGGCCCGCCGATCGAGCCGAGGTAGAAGCCGCCGTGGGTGCCGCAGGCGTCGGTGACCTGCTGGGAACGGTTCCCCTTGGCCAACATGACCTTGGAGCCGCCCGCTGCCTGGAACTGCTCCACATAGGAGTCCATCCGACCGGCGGTGGTCGGGCCGAAGGAGCCGGAGGCGTAACCCTCGGGGGTCTTGGCTGGACCTGCGTAGTAGACGGGGTGGTCGCGCAGGTACTGGGGCATGTCCTCGCCCGCGTCCAGCCGCTCCTTGATCTTGGCGTGCGCGATGTCCCGCGCCACCACCAGGGGTCCGGTCAGCGAAAGTCGCGTCTTCACCGGGTGCTGGGTCAAGGTCGCGAGGATCGACTCCATGGGCTGGTTCAGGTCGATCTCCACGACCTCCGAGGGCGCGTCCAGGTGCTCGTCGGTGGTCTCCGGCAGGAAGCGCGCCGGATCGGTCTCCAACTGCTCCAGGAAGACCCCCTCGGCGGTGATCTTCGCGACCGCCTGTCGGTCGGCGGAGCAGGAGACGGCGATGGCGACGGGCAGGGAGGCACCGTGCCGGGGCAACCGCACCACCCGGACGTCGTGGCAGAAGTACTTGCCGCCGAACTGGGCGCCGATGCCGATCCTCTGGGTGAGCTCGAACACCTTCTGCTCCAGCTCCTCGTCCCGGAAGCCGTGGCCGAGCTGCGAGCCCTCGCGCGGCAGTTCGTCCAGGTAGTGGGCGGAGGCGTACTTGGCGGTCTTCAGAGCGTGTTCGGCGGACGTGCCGCCGACGACGATGGCCAGGTGGTAAGGCGGGCAGGCAGCCGTACCGAGCGAACGGATCTTCTCCTCCAGGAACTTCATCATGGAGGCCTCGTTGAGGACCGCCTTCGTCTCCTGGTAGAGGAAGGACTTGTTGGCCGAGCCGCCGCCCTTGGCCATGAAGAGGAACTTGTACGCGCCGCCGTCGGTCGCGTACAGCTCGATCTGGGCGGGCAGGTTGGAGCCGGTGTTCTTCTCCTCCCACATGCTGAGCGGGGCCATCTGGGAGTAGCGCAGGTTCAACTTGGTGTACGCGTCGTAGATGCCGCGCGAGAGGGCAGCCTCGTCCGCGCCCTCGGTGAGGACGTTCTGGCCGCGCTTGCCCATCACGATGGCGGTGCCGGTGTCCTGGCACATCGGCAGTACGCCGGCCGCCGCGATGTTGGCGTTCTTCAGCAGGTCCAAGGCGACGAACTTGTCGTTCGAGGAGGCCTCGGGGTCGTCGATGATCCGGCGCAGCTGCGCGAGGTGAGCGGGGCGCAGGTAGTGCTGGATGTCGTGGATCGCCTCGGCGGCGAGCTGGCGCAGCGCCTCGGGCTCGACCTTGAGGAACGTGCGTCCGTCGGCCTCGAAGGTCGATACGCCCTCAGCGGTCACCAGCCGGTAAGGGGTGGTGTCCTCGCCCAGGGGCAGCAGATCGGTGTACGCGAACTCCGGCATCGTGATCGTGGCCATTCCTCACTCGGCTGCTGCGCTGACGTCCTCTTGGCAGCGCATTCCACCAGCGTAGGACGTGGCTGCGGAGCGGTGTTTGTGAGGTAAGGCTCAGTTCGCCCGTCGCAGGGCACTCGTTGCCCCCGGGTGTCCCCGGCTTTCCCCGCCACTGCCGCCTATCGCGATCTATCGCGTATGGCTATGCTGGCGCCGTGGACCTCGAAAAGCATCCGCCCACCGCCGGCATACGTGCTTCCGACGCCGATCGTGACCGCATCGCGCACCTCCTGGCGGACGCGTTCGCGCAGGGGCGCCTGACCGCCGAAGAGCACGGTGAGCGCCTGGAGGTGCTCCACCACTCCAAGACCATGGGGCAGTTGGAAGCACTGGTGGGCGACCTGCCGGACCGCTCTGGTGCTCCGGACGGCGTGCAGGCGCCCGAAGTGTCCCGGGCCCCGGCGGCGCCGGCCGGTCCCACGCTCCCGCGGGGCGAGAGCGTTCTCGCCGTGTGTGGCAGCGCCGCCCGCAAGGGCCGCTGGCGGCCCGGCGCTCGCACCCGGGTGGTCGCGGTGCTGGGGGACGTCACGATCGATCTGACCGAGGCGCTGTTCGAGCAACAGGTGATCGAGATCAACGCGCTCTCCGTCCTCGGCAACGTGGAGGTGCTGGTGCCGGAGAACGTCACGGTCCGTGGCTACGGCAGCGGTGTCCTCGGTGCCTTCGAGGTCACCGAGAGGGAGAGCGCCGACGCGGCGGCCCCGGTGGTGCTGCTGCGCGGCCATTCGGTGCTCGGTCACGTAGAAGCCCGATCCAAGTCGGGCAGCGTGTTGGTCGACCTCGCCGGCCCGCAGGGCAAGAGAGAGGCTGGCTGAACCGGCCGGCCCGGGCCGGTTCACCAGGGATGAACGACGGGTTCTGGCCGGAAAACCGTGCGGCCGGAACGCAGTGCATAGGCGTACGTACAGCGGGTAGGGACTGCTGCATCGTGTCTCGCTCGCGAATCCGTCGTCAGGAGTAGACCGTGCCGCATTCGCCGCATCAGTCCCTGCAGGTCGCCGCCGTCCAGCGTGTTCCGAGCCTTCCGGATCAGCGCGTGTCGGGCAGGGAAGACGACGGCCCATGGCACTCGGAGGCGGTCTGCCACCGGGACGAGGCCGGGCTCTTCTTTGCCCCCTCCAAGGAGCCCACGGCGGCGCGGCTCTCACGGGAGGAAGCGGCCAAGCGGGTGTGCGCACGATGTCCGGTGATGGTCGCCTGCCGTGAGCACGCCCTGCTCCAGCCGGAACCCTACGGAGTCTGGGGTGGTCTGACCGCGGCCGAGCGGCGGGTCGTTCTGGCCAGGCGTCGCCGGCGGCAGGCCGAACTGCGCAGCACGGCGCCCGGTGGCACGATAGCGGCGGCCGGCTGACCGAGCCCGGGGGCTGCGGCGGCCGGCGCGGCATCACGGCGGACGGCAGACGCCGGCAGAGGTCGAAGGAGGAGCAGGGCCCCGCCGCATCGGGGGCGCCCTGCTCTTCTTCCGTGTCCGGCTGTTACTGCGCGCGGTCGAAGTCGATCGCGCTGTAGGCGCGGAGCTTCGAGAGGCGGTGGGTGGAGTCGATCTGCCGGATGGTGCCGGACTTGGAGCGCATCACCAAAGAGCTGGTGGTGGCGGTCTGCGAACGGTAGTGGACTCCGCGGAGCAGCTCGCCGTCGGTGATGCCGGTGGCCACGAAGAAGACGTTCTCGCCGGAGACGAGGTCATCGGTGTGCAGGACGCGGTCGAGGTCGTGACCGGCGTCGATGGCCTTCTGCCGTTCGGCCTCGTCCTTGGGCCAGAGCTTGCCCTGGATGGTGCCGCCAAGGCACTTGATGGCGCAGGCGGAAATGATGCCCTCGGGTGTTCCACCGACGCCCATCAGCAGGTCCACGCCCGTGCCTTCGCGGACGGCCATGATCGATCCGGCCACGTCTCCGTCCGAGATGAACCTGATGCGCGCGCCGGTCTCGCGGATCTCCTTGACGATGCCTTCGTGGCGGGGGCGGTCGAGGATGACCACCGTGATGTCCTCGACGTTGGCGTTCTTGGCCTTCGCCACCCGGCGGATGTTCACGGAGACGGGGGCGTTGATGTCGACGAAGTCCGCGGCTTCCGGGCCGGTGACGAGCTTCTCCATGTAGAAGACCGCAGAGGGGTCGAACATGGTGCCTCGGTCGGCCGCGGCCAGGACCGCGATGGCGTTGGGCATGCCCTTGGCGTTCAAGGTGGTGCCATCGATGGGGTCGACGGCGATGTCGACCTCGGGCCCGGTGCCGTCGCCCACCCGCTCGCCGTTGAAGAGCATCGGGGCTTCGTCCTTCTCGCCCTCGCCGATGACGACGATGCCGTTCATCGAGACGGTGGAGACGAGGGTGCGCATGGCGCGGACGGCTGCGCCGTCGGCGCCGATCTTGTCACCGCGCCCGACCCACCGGCCCGCGGCCATGGCCGCGGCCTCGGTGACCCGGACGAGTTCAAGGGCGAGGTTGCGGTCAGGGGCCTCGGGGGAGACCTCAAGCTGGGGCGGCAAGTTGTGCTCGGTCATCGGAGCGCACCTTTCTGTACGACGACGGCCGGAAGTGAGGGTGTTGCGACTCTATCGGTACATCGACATATTGAGCAGTGGGGGTCACGAATGAGCGGCCCGCGGGCAAGTGCTCGGTAATCGGCCCCGCCTCGGGCCACCCTGGCGTCGACCGCCGCGCCCCATGAGGGACGATGGTCGGCGTGGCAGGTATGAAAGGCAAGCAGACGATCTGGGACATGGTCCGGTCGCTGGCAGTGATCGGTGTGGCGGTGGCCGCCATCTACGTGTTCATCCCACACGACGATGACGCGGATCCGACCCGCGTCATCGACTACCGGGTGGAACTGATCACCGCGCGGCGTGCCGCTCCGTATCCGGTGGCCGCACCTGCGGGACTGGGTGAGGACTGGCGGGCGACATCGGTGTCCTACAGTCGCAAGGACGGCAACGTCTGGCACCTCGGCTTCCTGACCCCGGACGAGCAGTACGTGGCAGTGGAGCAGTCGAGCCTGCCGGCGCAGCAGTTCGTCCCCAAGGTCACTCAGAGGGCCGAGGCCGCCGAGGGGGGCGCGGTCGAGCTGGACGGGCGCGTCTGGCAGCCCTGGGACGGCCCCAAGTACCGGGCGTTGGTCCTGGAGGAACAGGGTCTGGTGACGGTTGTGACCGGCACGGGCTCCATGGAGCAGCTGAAGGCGATGGCGGGTTCGCTGGAGTTCTCCCGGGCTTCTTGAGCGGACAGGCGTCAGGCGCTCGATCCGGGCGCACGTCACCTCATGCCGGTGGCCCCACCCGCTCGGGTGGGGCCACCGGCATGAGGTGACGGCTGACTCAGACGGTGCTGACCACCTGGTCGAAGTCCAGGCGCGGGGAGCGCGGGAAGGACGCGTCCTCGCCGGGCTTGCCGATGTTCACGACCATCAGCGGGGTGTGGTCGTCGTCCAGGAACTCCTTCTGTACACCGGCGAAGTCGAAGCCGGTCATGGGGCCGGCGGCCAGCCCGGCCGCGCGCACGCCGACGATGAAGTAGGCGGCCTGAAGGGCGGCGTTCATGCTGGCGGACTGCTCGCGGACCGGGCGCTCGCTGAAGAACAGGTCCTTGGCCTGGGGAAAGTGCGGAAGTAGGGCCGGCAGTTCCTCGTGGAACTCGTTGTCCGCGGCGAGGATCGCAACCAGCGGAGCGGAAGCCGTTTTCGCCTTGTTGCCCTCCGCCATGTGGTCCACCAGGCGTTCGCGGGATTCGGCGGAGCGCACCAGGACGATGCGCAGCGGGGTCTGGTTGAAGGCGGTGGGGCCGTACTTGACCAGGTCGTAGATCGCCTGCACCTGCTCGTCGGTGACGGGCTCCGCGGAGAAGGCGTTGGCGGTGCGGGCCTCGCGGAAGAGGAGGTCCTGGGCGCGGGGGTCAAGAACGAGAGACATGGTCGTACTCCGTAAAGGCTGTGGTGCGTGGGTGCTCGGGGGTGGGCACGTAGTTCAGATTAGAACTAAATAGATGAAGTTTCAACTACTACCCTCCGGGTGCCCGCCGACCTCAAGTCGGAGCCGCCGGGACAGGGGTGCCAACATGGCATCGGAATGGTTCATTCCGATGCCCCCGGGAGGTGTGCGGGCTCACGCCCGCAGGCCTCCGGATCGGCCGAAGCCCCGAGCCGCGCGGCTACGTCCCGGAATCGCCCTCGCGATCCGCCAGCGCTGAATCCAGACGCGCCCGAGCACCCTCCAGCCAGCGCCTGCACACCGCCGCCAGTTCCTCCCCGCGCTCCCACAAGGCCAATGACTCCTCCAAGGACGTGCCCCCCGCCTCCAACGTGCGCACCACCTCGATCAACTCGTCACGGGCCTGCTCGTAACCCAGCGAGGCCGCCGCATCGGCCCCGACGCCCTCGCCGCTCGCCACCGCCCCCACACCACTCATGCCCGCCTGCAACTCCATCCGGCCCTCGCCAGCCCCGTCCGTGCCCGTGTCCGTCATCGGTCGTCTCCCTCTCTCGCACCCACGGGGCCTTCAGCGGCCCCTTCGACAGCCCCGCCGGCCGGTCCCGCGTCCGCGTCCGCCGCCGGCGTAACTCCGCCGGACCGGTCCGAACCGGCCCCCACGGCGACCAGCACCGGGAACTCGCCCCGAGCCACCCGTGCCCGCAGACGCTCCTGCGGGCCGACCTCCTCAGGCCCGCGCACCACATGCCCATCGTCGCGCTGGAGCACCGCGTAGCCGCGCTCCAGCGTCGCCGCCGGCGACAGCGACACCACGCGGGCCCGGGTATGGGACAGCTCCGAGTCGGCCCGGTCGAGCAGATGGCCCAACGTGCGGCGGCTGCGCGCGAGCAACGCCGCCACCTGCTCCTCGCGGACCTCCACGATCCGGTACGGGTCCTCCATCACCGGCCGGGCCAGCGCGTGTCCCAGCCCGCGCTCCTCACGCTCCAGCAGGGTCCGCACCGACCGCAGGGCCCGGTCCTGCATCAACTGGACCCGGGCCAGTTCCTCACTCACGTCCGGCACCACCTTCTTCGCCGCGTCCGTCGGTGTGGAGGCGCGAACATCGGCCACCAGGTCCAGCAGGGGCGAATCCGGTTCGTGCCCGATAGCGGAGACGACGGGGGTCCGTGCACCAGCCACGGTGCGCACCAACTGCTCGTCGGAGAAGGGCAACAGGTCTTCGACGCTGCCACCACCCCGAGCCACGACGATCACGTCCACCTCGGGCATCCGATCCAGCTCCTGCACCGCCTGCACCACCTGCGGCACCGCGTGCACCCCCTGCACCGCGACATTGCGCACCTCGAAACGCACCGCGGGCCAGCGCCGCCGGGCGTTCTCCAACACATCGCGCTCCGCCGCGGACGCCCGCCCGCACACCAATCCGACCAACCGCGGCAGGAAGGGAAGCGGCTGCTTGCGCTCCAAGGCGAAGAGCCCCTCCGCCGCCAGGGACTTCCGTAGCCGCTCCAGCCGCACCAGGAGCTCACCCATGCCCACCGGGCGCATCTCGGTGGCCCGTAGGGACAGCTGCCCGCGCGGGGCGTACCACTCCGGCTTCGCCAGCAGGACCACCCGGGCGCCCTCAGAGACCACGTCCGCCACCGCATCAAAGACCTGGCGGTAGCAGGTCACGCTCACCGAGATGTCGTGCGCCGGGTCACGCAAGGTCAAGAAGACCACCCCCGCTCCCGGCCGCCGCGAGAGCTGAGTGATCTGCCCCTCCACCCAGACCGCGCCGAGCCGATCGATCCAGCCACCGATCAAGCGGGACACCTGGCCGACTGGCAGCGGCGCTTCCGCCGACGTGTTCAGACCCATGCACGCAGGCTAAGGCCTCTCCCGCGGCCCCCGACGGGCGCACGGGGCCAGCCACGGCACCTCGCGGCATCGTCTGATCGCGCGGAGACGCCCCGTACCGGGTCGACCCTCCGCCGTGCGAGGCAACGCGCCGGACGCCGGACGCCGGGCGCTGATGCGCCGGGGACGACGCGGCGGCCTTCAGCGGTCACCACGGACAGCACCCGAGGTCCCGCCGGCCGGCCCGGGCCGGCCGCGCTGCGCCAGCAGCACCAGCAGACCCATCAGGAGCCAGACGACCCCGGCCAGCTGCGCGGTGCCGGAGGCCCCCGCGATCACGGCCACCGTGACCACCGCCCCCACTGACGGAGCCACCAGATGCCGCCACCAGTGCGGTGCTCCGCCGCCCCGCCGCACGACGAACCAACCGATCACCGAGGCGTGCAACAAGGTGAAGGCGCTCAGGGCACCGATGTCCACCACCGAAACCAGGTGGTCCAGGCCGTCATCACGGCCCGCCGCCCACACCGCCGCGATCAGCGTGACCGTCGCGGCGGACAGCAGGGCACGCCGCGGTACTCCCGCGGACGTCCGCGCCAGGACGCGCGGAAGCCGCCGTTCCCGTCCCATCGCCAACAGCAACCGACCGGCTGCGGCCTGGCCGGCCAGGGCGGCGAACGCCGCACCCACCGCCTTGCTCGCCGCCACCAGGTCGTGCAGCCAGCCTCCGACCGAGGTCTCCACCGCGTCGTAGAAGGCGGGGCCCTGTCTAGCCGGATCCGCCGCCAGCTCGGCGGCGGACAGTGGCTCCAACAACGCCACCAGATAGGTCTGGGCCAGGAACAGCAGGCCGGTCAGCGCGAGGCAGAACAACACGGCCCGGGCCACCCGGGCGCTCGTGCCGGTCGCTTCCTCAGCGAAAGAGGCGATCGCGTCGAAGCCCAGGTAGGAGAGCACTGCCACCGAAACGGCCCCCAGGACCGCCCCCAGGGAGAAGCCGAGCGACCCGTCTCCGGTGAACGGCGAGAGCCAGCCGCGCTGGGCGCCGTCACGGACCAGCACCGTCACCGCCGACACCATGAAGACCAGCAGCACCACCATCTCCATCACCAGCACCGCCAAGCCCACCCGGGCCGCTGCCCGCACCCCCCAGAGGTTGAGGGCGGTGGTGACGAACACGGCCAGAGCCGTCCACGCCCATCGCGGTACCTCCGGCACCAGGGCGTGCAGCGCGATCCCGGAGAACAGGTAGGCGACCGCGGGGACCAGCAGGTAGTCCAACATCGCCATCCAGCCGGCAATCAGTCCCGGCCCCTCGCCCAGCCCCTTGCGGGCGTAGGTGAAGACCGATCCGGCCTGCGGGGCCACCCGCACCATCTGCGCGTAGCTGTAGGCGGTGAGGCCCATCGCCACGGTCGCGACCACGTAGACCAGCGCCACCGCGCCGTGCGACCGGGCGTCCAAGGTGCCGAACACCCCGACCGGAGCCATGGGGGCGATGAAGAGCAACCCGTACACCACCAGGTCACGGAAGCTGAGCGTCCGCCGCAGGGAGCCGTCAGCCGTCTCCGCGATCGTCGAACCGGACGGCATGCTTCCTCCGAGTGACCCTTGGGACGGCATTTCGACCCAGTGTCCGTCGACCCGCCCCGACCGGGCTCCCCGGAGACGGCCTTACGATGGACCACATGACTGCTCCCGCTCCCCGCCGTGTCCTGCTCGCCGCCCCCCGCGGATACTGCGCCGGCGTCGACCGCGCCGTGATCGCCGTCGAGAAGGCCCTGGAGCAGTACGGCGCACCGGTCTACGTCCGCCACGAGATCGTGCACAACAAGTACGTGGTGCAGACCCTGGAGCGGAAGGGCGCCATCTTCGTCGATCGGACCGCGGAGGTTCCCGAGGGGTCCATCGTGATGTTCTCCGCGCACGGAGTTGCGCCGATCGTGCACGAGGAGGCGGCCCAGCGGAAGCTGGCGACCATCGACGCCACCTGCCCGCTGGTCACCAAGGTCCACAAGGAAGCCGTCCGCTACGCCAATGAGGACTTCGACATCCTCCTCATCGGCCACGAGGGCCACGAGGAGGTCATCGGAACCTCCGGCGAGGCCCCGGACCACATCACCATCGTCGACGGACCGCAGGACGTCGAGAAGGTCACGGTCCGCGACGAGTCCAAGGTGGTGTGGCTCTCCCAGACCACGCTGTCGGTGGACGAGACCTATGAGACCGTCGATGCACTCAAGACCAGGTTCCCGCTGCTGGTCTCCCCGCCCTCCGACGACATCTGCTACGCCACGCAGAACCGCCAGACCGCCGTCAAGCAGATGGGAGCCGACGCCGACCTGGTCATCGTCGTCGGCTCCAAGAACTCCTCGAACTCGGTCCGGCTGGTCGAGGTGGCCCTCGGCGCCGGGGCCGGCGCGGCTCACCTGGTCGACTTCGCCGAGGAGATCGACGAGACCTGGCTGGAAGGCGTCAGCACCGTCGGCCTGACCTCCGGCGCCTCCGTGCCCGAAGTACTGGTCGAGGGAGTACTGGAGTACCTGGCCGCACGCGGTTTCGAGGACGTCGAGCTGGTCAAGGCCGCCGAGGAGTCGATCACCTTCTCGCTGCCCAAGGAGCTACGTCGTGACCTGCGGGCCGAGGCCGCCGCGTTGAACGCCGGCGCGGCCGAGGACGGTCCCGCGGAGCAGCCCGGCGCGTAGTCGTCCACGGGCCAAGACGCCGCGAGTCGCCGTACGGTGTGGGTATGCAGATCTTCGGCGTGGACATCGGCGGATCCGGCATCAAGGGCGCCCCGGTCGACCTTGAGCGGGGTGATCTGGCGCAGGACCGCCACAAGGTACTGACACCCCACCCGGCCACCCCCGACGAGGTGGCCGACCGCGTGGGCGAGGTCGTCCGACACTTCGGCTGGACCGGTCCGGTGGGGCTCACCTTCCCGGGCGTCGTCACCGACGGCACCACGCGGACGGCCGCCAACGTAGACCGGGGGTGGGTGGGGCTGGACGCGCGGTCGCTCTTCGCTGACCGCCTCGGCCATCGGGCGGTCACCGTCCTGAACGACGCGGACGCGGCCGGTCTGGCAGAAATGACCTTCGGCGCCGGCCGTGACCGCACCGGGACGGTCATCCTCCTGACCCTGGGCACCGGCATCGGCAGCGCCCTGTTCGTAGACGGCAGGCTGGTGCCGAACACCGAGCTCGGCCACCTGGAACTGCACGGTCACGAAGCCGAGAAGCGCGCCTCCTCCAAGGCCAAGGAGGACCACGACCTGTCCTGGGAACGCTGGGCCCACCGGCTGCACAAGTACTTCGCGCACCTGGAGATGCTCTTCTCGCCGGAGCTGTTCATCATCGGCGGCGGGGTGAGCCGAAAGGCCGAGAAGTTCCTGCCTCTGATCGAGGGCATCCGGGCCGAGATCGTGCCCGCCGAACTCCAGAACAACGCCGGGATCGTGGGCGCCGCGATGGCGGCGAGCACGGCGGCTACGGCTGACTGACCCGTCCGGTGCGGCGCCCGCCGCCTTCGCGCCCCGGTCGGGGCGGGCCCGAGCGTCGGGGCACCGGCGCGCTGCCCCGCTGCCCGAGAAGGACTGCCTTGCGGGCGATGACGATCAGCGCGGCGACCAGGGTGCCCCCGTACAACCAGCCGGCGTGCAGTGCCAGAGCAGTGACCAGGCCCATCAACTGCGAACCGAAGCCGCCCGAGCCCCCCGTGATCGGCCACACCCCACCGGCGAAGGCGATCGGCACGGCGACCGGGGCGGTGACGAGGTCGGCCGGCCGCACCCAGAGGGCGGTGGCCGCCGCCACCGGCAGGAAGAGCACGCAGTAGAGGGTCTGCGAACCGCCGAAGAGCAGCCAGCAGACCCCGGCGACCAGCAGCATGGCGGCCAGCGCGAACAACCCGGCGCCGAGCCCGGTCAGCCGCGGAGCCGGCAACCGCCCCGTCGCCCTCCCCACCCCACCGCCACGCAGCGCCGCGGCCCGGGCTGACCGCACGGGGCGGGGCGCCGCTCGATAGACGGTGGTGTTCTCCGCCGAGACGGATTGCGGGGGCAGCTGCACCGGCCGTTGCTGCGGGTGCCGAGGCGGTCGCGTCCTGTATTGCTCCACCGGCCCACGGTAGGTCGAGGTGCCCGGTGGAGGGAGCAGGACACGCGTTCGCAGGTGCTTCGTCCCGCGTAAACTGTGGGGCGGCCCAGCTGCGGGCCGTATGCTCCGCCCCCTCCAGCTCACGGGAAGTCGCCAACGTGTCGCTCACGATCGGAATCGTCGGCCTGCCGAATGTCGGCAAGTCGACCCTGTTCAACGCCCTGACCAAGAACGACGTACTGGCGGCCAACTACCCGTTCGCCACCATCGAGCCGAACGTCGGCGTCGTCGGTGTCCCGGACACCCGCCTGGCCGTGCTCGCAGGCATCTTCGGTTCGCAGAAGATCCTCCCGGCCACCGTCGACTTCGTCGACATCGCCGGCATCGTCCGCGGCGCCAGCGAGGGTGAGGGCCTGGGCAACAAGTTCCTGGCCAACATCCGTGAGTCGGACGCGATCTGTCAGGTCATCCGCGCCTTCAAGGACGAGAACGTCGTCCACGTCGACGGCAAGGTCTCGCCCAAGGACGACATCGAGACGATCAACACGGAGCTGATCCTCGCCGACCTGCAGTCCGTGGAGAAGGCGATCCCGCGCCTCACCAAGGAGTCCCGTCTCCAGAAGGACAAGGTCGCGGTCCTGGCCGCTGTCGAGTCGGCCCAGAAGATCCTGGAAGCCGGCCAGACCCTGTTCTCCGCCGGCATCCACAAGGGCACCGAACAGGGCGAACTGCTGCACGAACTGCATCTGCTGACGACCAAGCCCTTCCTCTACGTCTTCAACGTGGACGAGGACGAACTGACCGACGACGCGTTCAAGGCGGAGCAGAGTGCCCTCGTGGCCCCGGCCGAGGCGATCTTCCTCAATGCCAAGCTGGAAGCGGACCTCGCCGAGCTCGACGACGACGAGGCCCTCGAACTGCTCCAGTCCGTGGGTCAGGAAGAGCCCGGTCTCGCCACCCTCGGCCGCGTCGGCTTCGCCACCCTGGGCCTGCAGACCTACCTGACGGCAGGCCCGAAGGAGACCCGGGCCTGGACCATCAAGAAGGGCGCGACCGCCCCGGAGGCCGCCGGCGTCATCCACACCGACTTCCAGCGCGGCTTCATCAAGGCCGAGGTGATTTCCTTCGCCGACCTGGTCGAGTGCGGCTCCGTCACCGAGGCCCGCGCGAAGGGCAAGGCCCGGATGGAAGGCAAGGACTACGTCATGCAGGACGGGGACGTGGTGGAGTTCCGCTTCAACGTCTGAACTCCACCACGTCGCTGACGTGGCGGAGTTCAACGCGAAAGTGCAAGTGGCCGAGAGAGGTCGGGATGCTTCGTCCGGCCTCTCTCGGCTGTCCCGGGAGTGGCCTTCATCGCCGAGCGCGCCGCGTAGGGAGTTCGCGGGCCTGCCTGCACTTCCTGCAGTGGTCTCCGTAGCCTCAGCGCATGTTCCGTGATTCATTCGAGTGCCGCTGCGTCCTTTGCCACGACTATGGCGACCGCGACGACGCGGACCGGGTAGACCTGACGATCATCAAGGACGTGTAGCGGCACGGTTGGCACGTCGTGATGGTTCCCGGGGACGAGGGCCATCGATAGTGCTTAAGGGCTGTCCCGTAATCCCCGGTGGATCAGCGCACGGCGTCAGATGCGGTGCATCGCAAGGCGGAGGGGCGTCCCCATACTGGGCGTATTCGG
>NZ_JBIAGC010000059.1:0-30366 GCF_042869595.1 Streptomyces sp. NPDC006879 | reverse complement strand
ACTGCGGTGCTCGACCACCCGGATCACCAGCCTCATCCAGGCCATCCTCACCCTTCATCTGACCAGCTCAGAGTGAAGATGGAAAAGGCTCACTGGACAGGGTTCACCTGCCTGCCGTCCTGAAGCCACGACGTGGAGTGGGCGGCTCGGGCATCGCGTTCGTGGACAGCGAATCCGACGCCGACTACCAGCTAAGGCACCGCACCCAGTGGTCCGACCTGCTTCTGGAAAGCAGACTCCCCCCGTTCGAGCATCCGCGAAAAGAGTGGCTCGCGGACTACGTGTCCGTCGAGATGGCCAGCACCCAAGACGACCATGTTCCAGTCGCGATCTTCGACAAGGCGCCCGTCTCCGTCCACCGGCACACCGGGCCGGATGCGTCCGACGCCGTCAGCGTCACCGGCGATCTGACCCCGACGATGCTGCCGCACATCGTTCGAAAGCGCGTCCTCGATTACGTTCGGAAGGTACTCGACGCACTCCGTGTGCGATGGTGCGTTACGCACACCGAGGTCAAACTCCTGCCGGATGCAGTCGATCTCATCGAGGTGAATGGGCGCGTCGGCGGCCATCTGCCCAGGCTGCTCGCGGTTCTTGGGGGGCCGAACCTCCTCACGATCGCAATGAACCTGGCACTGGCGTAGGAGCCTGAGATCCCCCCACTCGCCGACGGAGCGACTCAGGGGTATGCCATGGGACTGTTCCCGGCCTTCGGGGAAAGGACGGGAACCGTGCACTCAGCTGTTTCACGTGACCAGCTGGAACGGTACCCCTGTGTCATCCAGGTAGAGGAGGTCGCCGAGCACGGCGCGCCACGTAGGGCCAGCGGATACCGGGCCGCGAACGTCGTCCTGCGCGCCGGTGAAGAGGAAGAACTCACCCTGGCCGTCACTGCGATCGCGACGGGGATCGCCACACTCTTCAGTGCCGACGGACTTGATGAAGACCCGTGGTTCGAGAACTTCCGCTCAAAGAATCGTTGACCATGGTGGGTGGAGAAGCCGTATCTCAACCGATCACGGAACGTGCGGGTCGAACAGGTTTCCCGCCGGGGTGATCTTCCCATTGTGCGCGCATGAAGACAGGGCCTCACGGCGGCGACATCACTTACCTGCCAGTGGGCGACGGCGAGTTCCTCTACAGTAGGCCACCATCAACGTCGCCAATGGCTCTGGATCCTTCTGCGCCAGGGCCCGGGCGCTGCATAGCGAGTCCGCAGCCGGAGCCAGGAACGCCGGCGCATCATCCGCAATGAGCCTTTTCTAACCTGGTTCGGGCGTGGGGCTGTTGGGCTGACAACGTGGTGAAGCCCCTGGTAGATGGGTTTTCGACCAACAGAACCGTCTCCACCAGAGGCTTCACGTGCTTGTTTGCCCGTCGGGCGTCGACGTGTCCAGTTCCGCCCTCCGCTTCCTCATGCAGCAGCTGCGGCGCCACCGCCACACGATCGGCTCCCGTTGGCGGCGCCTGAGCGCCGGCCGCCAGGCCCCGCTCACCCTCGCCCCTCTGCGGATGGGACACACCTACGCCCAGCTCGCGGCAGGCTTCGGCATCGGCACCACGACGGCCTACCGCTACGTCACCGAGGCGATCGAGCTCCTGGCCGCTCTGGGCAAGGCCGGTTGGCCACGAGAGGTTGTGCCACGCGTGTCCGCAGATGCCTTTGCAGTACGTCTCGCGGCGGCGAGCGTCAGCAACGCAGAACACGCAAACGAGGACGCGGAACGCCTTGACGTATTCGGCGGTGGGAAGACCCGCGAACCCGTAGCGGGGCGGGTTCAGACAGATCATGACCGAGGGGTTGGCCGTGGGCTTCACACCGGACCGCGCCACACCCGCACGGCCATCCGCGGCTGACATGTGCGCTTACACCCCGTAGCCAGCGACTTCCCGCAGAACCTCCTGCTGGCGCGTCGGGGCGAGGTCGGAGAACCAGCCCACGCCAGCGTCCAACGTGCGCAGCCCCTGGGCGATCTCATTGACGACCCGCTCGGTCTCGCGCCGGAAGGCGCGACCGTCGTCGCTGCTCGGTTCGTTCACCGCCTGATGATTCCACGACGCCGGTTCCGGGCGAAGCCCGGTTTCAGCACCTTCGAAAGCGCGGACGGGAAGCGGAAACAGTCCGCTCCCTCGAACTGGCAGTGCTGCCGGACTGCCACTCCTCGGCTCGCCGTGCCCGGCAGTGCTTGGGGGAAGCAGCCACCTCATCCGGCGCGACGTGGTGAATTGCGTCAGTCCGCGGAGCGCGGAAGTGCGATGGAACGGCGTCTATGTCGCCGACGTAGGCCGCCTTCTCGGTGGCGAGCCACTTGGGATAAAGGGCCTGCATCTTCGGCCTTGCAGTGACGCCTTCGACGGCCTCCGGCGTGGAACTGGCGCGCCGCGTCCTGAGTTGGCCGCGGACGCCGTAGCCCTCGTACGGCTTACCCGCGGGCTGGGTGAGCCGTACGTCCAGTCGGCTTGCGCCACGCTCCGCGCACCACCACTCGGCCCAGCCTCTGGCGGCCTGCTCGTGCCCCTGGTCAGCGCAGGGCGGGTCAATGCGGAGGTCACCGATGCGGCCCGCGAGGGTGCCGTTGTCGTCGACCACGGCCACGGCGCCGTGTCCCACCGGGGTACCGGAGTCCGTGATCGCGGCGACGCTCCACGCTTCGATGCGTGGAACGCGTGGGCATCGTGTGGTTCGCCGGCAGGCGGTGATGATCCGCGGTGAGTGGAAACTCCGATCGTCTCCGGGGATGGTGTGGCTACGATGCGCCGGGAAACGGGGACACGAAGGCGAGGACTGAGCAGCCGATGCGACAGCTGGTGGACGTAGTGCTGACCAAGCGCGGCCGGGTCAAGATCCGTTATCGGGCCGGGCTGCTCCATGACGACGGGGCGAGGGTCTCGGTGAGGGCGCCGTGGTCGGCGTCCGGGGTGCGGGACTTCGGGTTCGTGCAGTTCGAGCCGGGTGACGTGTTCATCGAACACTACTGGCGGGAACGCTGGTATGCCGTCAAGGAGGTTCGCGACGGCGCTGGGGTGCTCAAGGGCTGGTACTGCGACATCACCCGGCCCGCTGTCGTGCGGGAACCGGCAGGGGGGCCGGTGGAGATCGTGGTCGAGGACCTCGATCTGGACCTGTGGGTGTCGGCGGACGGTACCGCGATCCTCAGGTTGGACGAAAACGAGTTCGCGGCGAGCGGGCTCGCCGCGGCGGACCCGGAGGCCGCCCGGCAAGCGTTGGCGGCCCTCGACGAATTGGAACAGCTCGCAAAGGAAGGCGCATTGACCGGGCTACTGGACTGACTCGTGTCATCCTTGGCGGCGAGGTGAGCGGTCTCCAAGGGATGGCGGAACCTGCTTGGACCTGGTCGGGGAGGCGCAGGAGGTGACCCCTCGCCCGTCGGCACTTCGTCACACGAGCAAGTCGCGCGCGCTCCTTCGTCTTGGTCGTACGGGACGAGCGACACCGTACGGTCACACGTGACCGTACGGTGTATGCCGCCGATGGTCACGGGCGCCTCGCTCCTCCCCCGGGCGAGCGAGGCGCTCCGCACCTGCCGCCGGCAGGCCGAAGTCAACCGGCGGTCGATCGCTACGACTCGTCCCTCCGACTCAGTGGAGCGAGTCCACTGCCTTGATCATCGTCTTCTTGAAGTCTGCCACCGGCAGGTCCTTCAGACTTCCCATCTGACCCCACTCCACAATGGTGACGGTCCGCCCGTCACGCCCGATGCCGAAAAGGTTGGCGTCGTTGGCGCCGTAGGGCATCTCGGTGTGGACGCCGTACACGTGGGCGCCCTCCTCGACGTCGACCTTGCCGTAGTCGTCCCAAGCGGCGGAAGCACCCGGAGTCTCTCGCAGGAACTCCGCGGCGCAGCTGGCAGCTGCGTCCTTCGCCTTGGCTGCGAGCTTGCGGGCCGCGGCCTCGGTGCGCATCGTGACCGTGACCTGCTCTGCCCCCGTGTCGAGGTCGGTCCAGTACAGGCGGTGCCAGACGTCCCCCCTGGCCGGAAGGACCGTCGTGGCGCAGTACCCCGGGCTGGGCTTGCCCTCGGTGACGGGGCCCGCTCGCCACTCGGTGCCCCAGCCGTCAGGCATGTCGGAGGCAGCCAGGAAGCCGGGTACTACCTTGGGCGCCTCGGCCTGCGCGGTGGCAGTGCCGATGAAGGGCGTGAGCAGGGCCGCTGCCGTGACGGCGGCGAACACGGCGCCCTTGCGGAGGTTCTTCTTCCGGTTTGTCATCGAGGTGTCCCCGTTTCGTGGTTGCAGAAGGAGCAGGAGCTGCGCGAGGCGTCACGGTGGCTCGTGCGAAACCCCGCCGAGCATCGTCGCGACGGCTCGGTCAGCGGGTGTCACCAGACTCAACGGCCTCCCTGTCCCTCGGCAAGCTGCCGAGCTCGGGACGGGACGGCGGGACAGGTACGCGTAGGCTGGCCTGGGGAAACGTCAACCGTCCGGGATGAGAGCCGGGACGGGGACAGCGGGACACCGGGCAGCGGAACGGGGACGTGGGACATGACGGGACAGCCGGACGAGGTCGGCCGGTTCGCGGAACATCTGCGGGAGTTGAAGGACCGTACGGGCAACAGCTACGGCGTGCTCGCCGGACGACTGCACATCGGCCGGTCGACGCTGCATCGCTACTGCCTGGGCGAGACGATCCCCTCCGACTACGCGGTGGTGGATCGCCTGGCCCGGTTGGCAGGGGCTTCCCGCGAGGAGTTGATCGAGCTGCACCGCCGGTGGGTACTGGCGGACGAGGCCCGCATGAGGGCTGCGACTCCGCGTGCGCCGGTCGCGCAGGGAACCGCGTCCCAGGCCACCGGTGGAACTTCGGGGTCGGCCGCTTGCGGACCGCACTCCTCTGATGCCGGACCCCACCTCTCGCAGGCCGCACCGCAGACCGACCAGGAAGCCGCCCCCGACGCCCGGCCCCGGCCGTCCGCTACCGGACCGCAGAGAGCGCCGAGCGAGCATGCGGACCCGAACGGGCCCGGGGCGCTCGTCGACAGTCGCTCCCAGAGCCCGCACCCCGACCTCACGTGGGACGGACCGATGAGCTCGCAGGCACCCTCACGCCGGCCTCGTAAGAGTCGGCGCCGGATCCTGACCGCGAGCGCGGCGGTCGTTCTGACGGTCGGGGCGGCTGTCACGGCGAACCGCCTCGCCGGTGGCGTGGACCAGCGGTCGGTGAACCGGCCCGGTCCGGCGCCGAACTCATCGGCCAGCGCAGCCCGCCCCACCGGACCCACCATGGCTACGGACGCCCACGTGTGGAACAACGGCTGCGAGCACTCCTACTTGGTGGACCGCAGGCCGAGCGTCGTCCCGCCGCCACCCGTACAACAGGACGCGGGGGCGTGGATGGGGTCCCTCGGCGCAGTGGACGGCGGGCGCACCATCGTGCAGGCCACGATCAGCGCCCCGAAGGACGGCGACGCCGTGGTGCAAGAGCTCACCGTCCGAGTGGTGAACCGGCGTCCCTCGTTGAACTGGTCGGCGTTCGCGATGAGCTCGGGCTGCGGCGGGAAGCTGACCCCGGCCCGCTACGCCGTGGACCTGGACGCCCCTCGGCCGCTGGCCCGCCCGGAGAACGGCGGCACCGTGGACGACGCCGGCAAGTCCCTCACCATTCCCGCCCCGCACCTGCCGTACCGGGTCGCGGAGGACGACCCTCTGGTGCTCCGCGTGGAGGCGACGGCCGTGGGCTGCGACTGCGACTGGTACCTGGAGGCGCAGTGGACGAGTGGCGATCGGCGCGGGACCCTACGCATCGACGACAGCGGCCGGCCCTTCCGTACGAGTGGCACGGGGACGGGCAAGAGTTACTACTACGCGAGGGACAGCGAGGGCTGGGCCGCCTACTGACACGGCCAGCCGACAGCGCGTCCAGACTGCGAACGGCGCGGTCGACGCGCATGCGGGGGAATGCCGCTGATCACGAAATGCGTCCTGAGCGGTGACGGCCCCAAGCGACGGGCAATGAGCTCCGCCCCAGAGGGGGAAGTGGCCTCGCCTAATGAACCCGGACAAGGCAACGCTGCACCCACTGCCCGTCAAGGGCGCTCGCGCGCTGGTCCTGCACTGGACGAACAGGCCGGAGAGCCGGAGCAGTCGGACGGCTCACCGAGACCTCTTCGGGACTGGTCGCGCCGCCGTCGGAGTTCACCACACCCCCGTACAAGTCGGGTGATCAGCCGAGCTGGTGGTGGCGCGCCCGGAGCCATCCGCACAGAGGGCGGGTCGCGCCGACGTGCGCCTCGTGTGACCGGGCGCGCGCCGACTGGTACGCGAGGGAGCCACCCGCCGCACCGGGCCGCTGCCGGACTCCGCGCGGCGGGTCCGGCGAGTGTCGGACCGGCCGCCCGGCGGTCGCAGGCTTGGCATCCGCCACGTGAACTACACCAGGAGCTTCCATGAAATCGCCATACGCGATCAGACGACCTCATAGGGTGATGTCGATTCGCCGCTTGCGATCACGATGGAAGGCAGGCAATGGCCGGAGGAGTGCGGGTGGGCAACGACGGAACCCGAACGGTGATCTCGAAGTCCAGGTTCTTTCGACCAACCGGCCGTCCAGTGGGAGCCGTGGGCTTCGGCTGCGCCGGACTGAGCCCCTGGATGTACAGCCGCCCGAATCTCGACGACCGAGACTGGATAGCGCTGCTGAACGCGGCGGTCGACCTGGGTGTCACCGTCCTGGACACCGCCGGCGTGTACGGAGAGGGCCACAACGAGACGCTGATCGGGCAGGCCGTCGCGCACCGGCGTCACGAGGTCCTGATAGCCACCAAGGTCGGACTGGTCGTCGACGACCTGGCCACCCTGGCGTTACGTCGCGACGGCCGACCGGAGCACCTGCGCCAGACGGTGCAGGCGAGCCTGCGACGCCTGCGTGCCGAACACCTTGACCTCTGTTACCTGCATCGCATCGACCCGGCTGTGCCCCTGGAGGAAAGCTGGGGTGCCTTGGCCGAGATGGTGGCGGAGGGAAAGATCGGCCATGTGGGCCTGTCGGAGGTCCGGGTCGACGAGGCCCGGCGGGCGCACCGCATCCACCCCGTCGCCGCAGTGCAGTGCGAGTTCTCGCTCTGGTCCCGAGGGCCTCTCGGCGGCGAAAGGCCCGGCGACGGCATCATCGGCTGGTGCGCCGACAACGATGCGCTGTTCGTTCCTTTCTCACCCCTGGGCCGCGGTTTCCTCACGGGGGCGATCACTCACGAGACACATTTTCCGCCCAGTGATCTACGCTCCCGCCACCCCCGCTTCACACCTGCGGCGCGCCTGGGCAACCAGCACGTTACCGCCCTCCTGAGGAGGGTGGCCGAGCGGCACGGGGCCACCCCCGCCCAGGTCGCGCTCGCCTGGATCCTGGGCCAGGGGGAGCACATCGTTCCCATTCCCGGCACAACCCGCTTGACGTGCCTGCAGGAGAACGTCCGGGCCGCTGATCTGGAACTGACGGAGCGGGACCTCGCCGACCTTGACGCTGCGACCACGGCAGCCGACGGATAGCGTTACGGGTGCCTCGCGCAACAGCACTCCACCAGCTCCTCCCCGCTCGGTTCTGTAGGAGGACGGTGTAACTCCCGATCAAGGAAGTAGCACTTGACGGCAGACGTGAACGTCTCGGCTGAGCGTGGCCTCAATCGCGATAGCCCGGTCCGGTGATCTTGCGGCACGCCGTGTATGAGGTGCGTTGCTGACGGTCCATCACCTTTCGGCATGGCCCGATCTCACTGACTGGGACATCCATGATCTGCTGCCAAGGGCTGTCCCCCCGTATCCGGTGGATCGGCGTGCTGCGTCAGATGCGGTGCATCGTAAGGCGGAGGGTCGCCTTACCCAGATGTGCTCGGGCCCGGCAGCGCAGCAAGGCGCCGCAGCTGTCGTCGCGCGCCCACCGGGTACCGCGGGACAGGCCGCAGTCCGTCGATTCATAGGGGTGCTTCCCCGGCCGAACTGACGGAACTGTTACCCGAGTCCTGCGTAGAACCCGGGCAGCGGCTGCTGACGGGGGTACTGGTGCCGCTGTCACCGAGGTGCGCGGCCAGTGCCGTAGGCAGATCTGGGTGGACCGGGATGTAGGGCGCGCGGGCCGTCGGGACGAGGGATCCGTCGGCGGGGATGGCTGCCAGTTCCAGGCTGCGGCCGGCCCCGCAGAGGCGTACTGCGGCATCGGAGACGGTGAGTTGCCCACCGGGCGACCAACCCAGCAGACCCGTCAGGTCCAAGATGACGGGGCCTGATCCGCGGGCCAGGGTCCAGCCGACCGCACCGGTGAAGCGTGCGGTGGCCTCGCCGCCGAGATAGCCGGTCAGGGCGAGCACCCCCAGGTGGCCGTGGTCGGTGTAGTGCCACTCGATCGTCAACGTCGTCCTCCTCACATCACAGGGGCAGGGTGATCCAGACGGCCTTGCCGTGTCCGTCCACGTCGGCGCGCACGGTCACGGTGCCGCCGAGTTCCATGACCGTGCCGGCCACCAGCGCCAGCCCGCTGCCTGGAGCGGTGGCCAAAGCCGCGTATGGGGCAGGCTGGTAGGGATGGCGGTCGTGGACGGCGAAAGCGAGCGTGCCCGGGCCGTGCGCGAAGGTGACCGTGATCAACGACGCGGCCTGGGCTGCGTGCCGGACTGCGTTGGTGGCCAGCTCCGCCAAGATCAGCAGCGCTGGCCCGACTGCCGGGTGACAAAGGCCGATGCCGCATTCGACGAGCACGAGTTCGGCCGCCTGGCGCACCACGCGCACCGCCGAACCCAGGGCAGGAACGCTGAGGACATGCCGGTACGGCAGGACCTCGACCCGAACCTCATCCCTCATCGCGCACCCCCGCTACGGGGCCCGGTCAAGCGCCGGCCTGCGCTCGACGGCGGAGTGGGACACCGCACCGTGCGGTGGAAGCCGGGCGCCTCGCGCTGGACGTGGCGCAGACGGCCCGTCCTGCTGGTTTCGACGAGCCGGAGCACTTCGGTGCCCGTCCTCTCCGGAGCCGCCCGTTCGGTGCCGGCGGTCATCGGGGAATCTTCCTGGAGCGGTGCGCGGGGTGCGGCTGACGGGCCGCGAGGAGTCCGGCCTGTTCGAGCAGGACACGGGCCGCGGTGATCGCCTCGGGAGTGGTGGCGTACTCCTGGCCGTCGTGACGCAACAGGTCCAGAACCTCCACGGAGGCGAGGACTCGACGCTGGCTGGGTCTGATCCCGGAGGCGAGCACGATGATTCCCCGCCGGCGCAGTTTGTCGACCGCGTCCTTGAGTACCAGGGCACCACTCACGTCCATGGTGCTGATCCTGGACATGCGCAAGATCACCACGCGGACGTCGGCGACCTCGGACAGCTGCAACAGGAAGCGGTGGGCGCCGGCGAAGAAGACGGGGCCGTCGATGCGGTAGGCGACGATGTGCTCGGCGAGAAGGTCATGTTCCTCCTCGCTGTGCTCACCCGGCAGGTCCGCTCGGAAGTCGATCTGGTCCCCGCGCCTGCCCCGCGACCGCACGCAGCGCGAGCGCCCCGGCCACCACCAGCCCTATGATCACCGCGTACACGAGGTCCAGGACCAAGGTGGCTGTGGCGGTCAGCAGCAGGACGAGGGCATCGGAGCGGGTCGCGCTGGCCATCGCCCGCAGGGACCCGATCTCCACCATCCTGATCGCGGTCGCCAGGAGTACGCCGGCCAACGCCGCGAGGGGGATCTTCGACACCAAGGGGGCGGCGGCGAAAACGATCACGCCGAGGATCACGGCGTGGGTCAGGGCCGCGAGCCGGGAGGAGGCGCCGGCACGGACGTTGACCGCGGTCCGGGCGATCGCCGCGGTCGCCGGGACGCCACCGAACAGTGGGGCGGCGAGGTTCGCCACACCCTGTCCGAACAGTTCACGGTCCGGGTCGTGTTTCTGGCCGACCGTCATCCCGTCGGCGACGGTCGCCGACAGCAGGGATTCCAGCGCGGCCAGCGCGGCCACGGCCGCTGCCGGGGCCAGGAGCGAACCGAGCGCGCCGATGTCGACGAAGGCCAGGGACGGCGCGGGCAGTCCCGACGGCAGTGCACCGATCGGTGCCGCCCCGGGGAGGTGGAGGAACTGCACCAGCAAGGTGGCGGCGATCACTGCGACGATGGAGAACGGGACCGTCGGCCGCCATCGCGCTCCGGCCAGGATGACGACGGCCACCCCGGACGCCAGGGCGATCGACGTCCAGTTCGGCTGCTCTGTGAAGGCAACCACCGACCGCCAGGCGAGGGCAAGGACCTTCTCGCCCTCCGGCTTGTCCACTCCCAACGCGTTCGGGACCTGCTGCAAGCCGATCACGCATGCGATCCCGAGCGTGAACCCCTCCACCACGGGCGCGGGCACGTACGCCATGTACCGGCCGGCTTTCAGCAGGGCCAGCGCGATCAGCAGTGCCCCGGCCATCAGCCCGACCATGAGCACCCCGCCGGGCCCGTACTGGGCGACGATGGGGACCAGCACGACGGTCATTGCCCCGGTCGGCCCGGACACCTGGAGGTTCGACCCGCCCAACAGCGCCGCCAGCGCCCCGGCCACCACCGCGGTCGCCATCCCGGCCTGCGCCCCCAGGCCGGACGACACCCCGAATCCGAGCGCGAGGGGCAGGGCGACGATCGCCACCGTCAGGCCGGCCAGCAGGTCCCGACGCGGGTCACGGGCCATGACCGCGTAGTCGGCGCGGGTCGGAAGCACGCTGCGTAGGCGTCGTACACACCTATGGAGGGTCGAGTTCACGACACCGCCTTGCTTTCCCTCAGTGCGTCGAGGATTCCGGTCCGATCAGCGAGGACCTCGGTCAGCAGGCGCCGGGCCGCCGCGAGCAGTTGCGATACGTCTCCCCCGGCCAGCGCGTACACCACCGTCCCCCCGTCCCGGGTGGAGGTGACGATCCCCGACCGCCGCAGCACGGCCAGTTGCTGGGACAACGCCGAGGGCTCCACCTCGATCGCCGCCAGCAAGTCCCGCACGGGCAAGGGGCCGTCCTGCAGTAGCTCCAGTGCCCGGATGCGGACGGGGTGCCCGAGCATCCGGAAGAACTCGGCCTTCGCCTGATACAGCGGAACGGACACTGCCTCCTCCACCCTTCTGATCGTCCGGGAATCCCGGCACGCGCCAGCTGTACCGCGCCCACCAGGAATCACAGCTACATAAGAATGTAGGCAATTGCAGAACTTTGCAATTCGCGCCCACGGCTTGGCCACGGCAGCCAAGCCGACCCCTCGGCTCCCTCAGCGCGCGACGGTCAGCCAAGCGAGTCCTCAGTGCCCGACAGTGCGCGCGTGGTCGCCCACGCCGTCCGCCACCGCGAGGCCAGACCCCCGCTACAGGCCTCGCCAGAGGTTCGCGAACGCCGCGTTCTCGATGGACCGCCGCTGACGCACGGCTTCGAGCTCCATCACGGCGTCGTTGACTACGGCCACCACGGTCGTGACGGCTTCGTCGGGGAGGTGGGCCTCCTGCGTGGAACGCCCGCTCTCGACGCCCACGACCGCGGCCAGGGCAGCCAGGACAGGCTCGTTGCGCTGCCACCGGTCCAAAGCCCGAGCGCGAGCGGGAGAGTCGACCAGCCCCACGCGGTCGGAGCCGAAGGGCGTCCGGCCGCGCCGCTCTGGAGCCAGCTGCCCGCCTTGCTCCAGAGCGGTCTGGTACGCCGCCGCGAGGCCACGTCCCCGGCGCCACAACCAGTCTTCGACCGGCTCGTGGGGCACCTGGCGGGAAAGCGCCGCGAAGGCCTGGGCCAGAAGGTCATCATCCGGCTCCGACGGCCGGCCGGGCACGATGCGGTCGCCGTCCAAGGTGACGGCTCCGGCCGAGATGAGGTCGACCAGCTCGGCTCCCGCGAGTGCGAGCGACAGGTCGCCCTGCCCGACGGAGTGCTTCCCGTGCGGGTCCATGGCGATGATGAACAGGTCCTTCGCCGTGGTCATGAACGGCTCCCCTCGGAGGTCTTTGCGTGATCACTGCCTCATCCGGCCGGCCGCGCGGTCCCAGTATCGCCTCTCCCATCCGGTCCTTGACGTACTCGGAGGCGAGTGGCTCCGCTGCGGGGCCGATCCAGCGGACGCGGCGAGGACGCGCTCCTGCCGGGCCGGTCGCCACTCGGGCCGGGCCGAGGTGCCGTCACGGATGCCCGCTGAAGCCCCATGCCTCGATATCGCGGTAGCGGATCGGCCCCGGCCCGCGGCCGATGTTGCTGCCCACCAGGTGCAGGCGTTCGGACGCCCAGCTGCGGCCGGTGAAGCCGTCGAGATCGGCAGCCAGACGCACGACGCTGAAGGGGTCGTCGCGACGGGCCCGGGCGAGCGTCAGGTGGGGGCGCAGCGGCCTGTCCTCGAAGGCGATGCCGCATTCCCTGGCCACACTTCGGACGTCGGCGGCAAGTCGGTGCAGGCCTTCGAGGTCCCCGTCGACCCCGCTCCACAGCACGCGCCCGTCGAAGTGACCTCCGCCGCGCAGGGTCAGTTCCACGGGCCGGCGGTTCGCCGCGAGCCGGGCGAGCGGCGGCAACAGGTGCGGGACGACCGTCACGGGGAGTTCACCGAGGAACACCAAGGTGATGTGCCAGTCCTCGATGCGGTTCCACCGCAGGCACGGGTACGTGTCGTAGGCGGATCGCAGCGCGGTAGCCAGCTCCTTCTTCGCGTCATCGGGCGGAGCAAGCGCAATGAACACGCGGGCCGTCGGCGTCTGCGTGTCTCCGTTCACCTGACTTCTCACAGGGTGCCCCGGTCTTGAAGTCGCGGAGGAACGGGTCCTTGGCCAGGAGGAGTGGAGCGCCGGAGTTCTCTTCGCATCTGTTCTGACCGCCGCTCTCTTCCTTTGTCAGTGGGGGCTGCACCGTGCAGCGCTCCTCAGGCATCGAATCGGCGGCGGGAGGCGTCGATATGGCCGAGATGCCGTTGGGTCCACTCGCACATCGCATCGACCGTCGCCCGCAGGGCTCGGCCCGGCTCGGTGAGGGTGTACTCGACCCGAGGCGGCACGGTGGGGTACACGCGCCGTTCGACCAGACCGTTGCGCTCCAACGTGCGCAGGTTCTGGGTGAGCATCTTGTGACTGATGCCCTCGACCTCGTCGCGCAGCGCACTGAAACGCAGCGTCCGTTCGCCGAGCCCCTCAATGATCAGGAGCGCCCATTTGTTGGCGACGTCCGAGAAGATCTCCCGCGCCAAGGAGTCCGCGCGCCGAAGGTCCGTTTCCTCGGGAGAGCCGCCGTACTGCTTGGTCACCGTGAGGTTCCTCCGTTACCAAAAAGTGCCTTCTTCCCTCGCAGCGCTCACTCTCCTACGGTTCCTCAGTAACCACAAGAGAGCGCAGGGTCTGTGGGACCTGCCGAGTAGAAGGTGGGCAACATGGCCATCACCCTGGTGAATCCCGGTGGACTGCCCGAGATCGATGCCTATCGGCAGGTGTCGGTGGCGACCGGGTCGAAGTTGGTCTTCGTCGCCGGCCAGGTCGCCTGGGACGCCGACGGGGTCACGGTCGGCGAGGGCGACCTCGCCGAGCAGATCGAGCAGTGCTACCTCAACGTGTCCACGGCCCTGGCAGGAGTCGGCGCCTCCTTCGACGACGTGGCGAAGCTCACCGTCCATGTCGTGGACTGGACCCCCGAGAAGATGCCCCTCCTCATGGAGGGGATCGGGTGGGCCTTCACCAAACTGGGCACCACCCCCCTGCCGCCGGCCACGCTGTTGGGAGTGGCGGCCCTGGACGTGCCCGAACACCTGGTGGAGGTCGAAGCCACCGCGGTCATCGACTAGGGCGCGTATCAGGGCCTGGTCAGTGTGTGGAATTCGCCCGGCCCGTGAGCCGTGGTCAGGCAGGGCGGGTGCCGTGTGGCGCAAGCACGACTGTCCAATGCGCAGTGGGGGGATTCATCCGGCGGAATTCCCGATCGGTAGGTCGGCCCGCGTCCGTAGCATCTGCGGCAGCAGTTCGAGGGTGCCATCTGGCGATTCCGGACCGGCGGGCGGCGGGCGGCGGGCGGCGGGCGGCGGGCGGCGGGCGGCGGGCGGCGGGCGGCGGGCGGCGGGCGGCGGGCGGCGGCGCAAGGTGCCAGCGGAGTTCGGTCGCGGTCGACCGCGTCCAACCGCCCTCCGCAGACTGCCAGAACCGCGCCGGGGACGTGGGTGCCGCGAGGGAACCCCCGGTTACCTTCGCGTTCCGGGCCGAGCGCAGCCCTCACTGGGTGGCCGTGGGTCTTGCAGACGACTCCGCCCGGCTTCTCGCCTCAAGTACGGCGATCGTGGACTCACACCAGTCCCTGTTGCCGCGCTCGAAGGTAAGGCCGCGCATGCACGTCAGGTAGGGGCCGACACGGTCGGCCTCACGGAGGAACTCCTCTTCGGTTCGGTCGCCCCGCATCGCTCGGAGGAGTTTGTCGAACAGATCCACCTTGCCCTGAGCGAAGGCCGCTCGTTCGGCGAGTTGAGGGATCAGAGCGTCCAGGTCCAGGTGGTCCGCGGCCTGGACCTTGACCAGCAGATCGTCGCGGACGACGGCCGGCTTCGTGCTCGACTGCGCGAAGCCGGCCAACTCGGCCAGGCCGGTGTCGGTCACATGGAAGAGGCGTTTGGTGGGACGACCGTCCTGGACGACCTCCCGGCCCGCGATCATCCCTTCCCGCTCCAGCCGAGTCAGTTCGGCGTAGAGCTGCTGGGGTTGGGCGTGCCAGAAGTTCGCCACCCCGAGGTCGAAGGTCTTGGCCAACTGGTACCCGCTGAACTCCCCGTCGAGCAGCGCTGCCAGCACCGCATGCCGTAGGGCCATCGGACTTCCTCCTCGATCGCTTTGGGCGTTCCCCTCCCGCCGAGCACATTCCCATGATAGTCATGAATATGACTAGTCGGATTGATGACTAAACAGAGGAGGGGCATGTCCACCACGGATCGCTTCCGAGCCGCCGTTGAACAGCGCGACCCAGCCGCGCTGGAGGAACTCTTCGCCGACGACGTCCGCTTCTACAGCCCCGTGAAGTTCACGCCCTTCGTCGGCAGAGCGATGGTGTTGGGGCTCTTCGGTGTCCTACTGCGCACCTTCACGGACTTCCGCTACCTGGGTCAGTACTCCGGCGCCGCCGAGACCACCGCCGACGGCTCTCAGGCGCCTTCGGAGGTCCTGCTCTTCCGCGCGACCGCCGCAGGCAAGGAGATCCACGGGATCGACCTGCTCCACTTCGACGACCAAGGCCTCATCAAGGAGTTCACCGTGATGGTCCGTCCCCAGTCCGCCGTCCAGGCACTGGGGCAGGCGGTCTTCGCAGGACTGGTGGCCGACGGGCTGGCCACCGCCCCGCCCACGAAGTAGCGGACGCGCCTGCGGTCCCCCTCTCCCCACTCCCCCGCAGCTTCGAGCGGCCACCGGGGAGCCACCGTCCGGCTCGTGCTCTCCGCCAGGGTGCACGAGCCGGACGAGGCCCTGCGAACACGTGGGGTTCAGTCGTGGACGGTTGCTCCGTGCCCCCCCGCGACCCGCTCCAGCACTGTGGCGTGGAGCTCGACGAGGCCGCCCGGCGGTAGCGGGACGGGGCTGCCGGTCAGGGTGTACCACTCCTCGGCGCCGGTGTACTGGATCGCCACGGCAGCCCGATCGTTGGGCAAACAGCTGGTGGCGATGGTGAGGTCGCCGGTGATGACGCCGACTTCGTCGGTCATGGCCCCGCCCCGGCCGGCGGTCACCTCACCCTGGAGTCGGGCGGGCGACGATTCGTGACCGTCGTGGTGGTCGCTCACGTGCAGGTGTCCAGCATCTCGGTCAGCATGTCCTTCTCCGCTTTCGTCACCGACAGGTCGTAAGTCGATTTCACCGACGTCCAAGCTCGCCCGTAGGTGCACCAGTACGCCTTGGAGGGCGGCTGCCACTCGTCCGGGCCCTGGTCACCCTTGGACCGGTTGGTGGTGGCCGACACCGCCAACAGTTGGGGGTGGTCGAGATCGTTGGCGAAGGCCTTCCTCTTCTCCGTGCTCCATCGGCTGGCGCCCGAACGCCATCCGTTCGCCAGCGGCACCATGTGGTCGATGTCGAGCTGGGAGGCATCGGTGACAGTGATGTCGTCGTATACGGACACCCAGGTACCCGACACGGCACGGCACTCACCGTCCCGTTGCACATCGGTGCCGGCCCGTTCCAGCACCGTCTCCCGGGTGTTGCAGTTCTCGCCCTGCTCGGACCAGTGGGGGAACTTCGAGCGGCTGTAGCCGGCCATCGACCCCTGAGGAGCCACCCGTAGCGCCGCCAACTGCGAACGTGCCTCCGACTCACCCGGCACCCCCGGCAGAGCACCGCTCTGCGCCGCAGGCTGGTCGTCATCAGGTGCCGCCTGCGAGGGCACCCCGCCCGCCGAAGCAGAAGGCTTGGCGTCCGGATCGGGCACGCCGCCCTCCTCGACCGTGCAGCCACAGACCGCTATCAGGCCCGCGATCACCAAACTCGTCCCTCGCCACCAGCGCTGACGCTCCATGACCCGCCCAATCCCTGAACACCGACGTCGTACGGACGCAGCCTAACCGCGATACGCCCACCGGTCCGACGTCCTCAGCACCGCCGCGCCCACCCGCCCACGGCGTGGGGCCCAACGCCCCACCCGAAGGGCCCATGCCGACCGGCAGCGCCGGCCCGCTCCCCACAGGCCCGAGATGACCGCGGAGCGGCGGCTCCTCCCCGACGCCGTACCCACTTGCGACTTGCGACTTGCGACTTGCGACTTGCGACTGCCCACGGTCGCGGCCCACCACCACGCGGCAGGTGCCTGCCCCCTTTCCGGGCCGACCGCTCCCCATGGGAGCGTCGCTCACCCCTCAGCTCAACGCCGGCGGCCGAGCCGAGGGGTCCGGAACACACCGTCTTCACAGACCAGTTCAGTGAGAACAGCGCGCAGCCGGACAAGCCGGCTCCGCCTGTCCCCACCGACCGCGAAGGCGGACCGATTCATTTGACAGCTTCTTTCAGGCTGCGGATCATCAAGAAAAACGGGGTGGTAGGACTAACCGGGGGGACGGTTCGAACGATGCCGGACGCGCAGGACGTCACCGAAGGCGAGGAGGAGCACCTCTTCGTCGACCCGATCCTTCCCAGCGAGACACGAGATGCCCTGGAGGCATCCGCTGGCCATTTGTTGACTGCCGAACAGAAACGTGAGCTCCCCCGGGAACCCGCTGAGCGAAAGCGCAGTCCCGTGGTGCGCGCCGTCGGCTGGCTGCTGACGACGGCGGCTCTGATCGCCATGCTCGTGAGTGCGCAGTCCAAGATCGGGATCGCGATCACGGTGGTGGTCTTCGGACTGTGCTGCATCGGCGCCCTCGACAAGGAAGCGGAGACGGCCAGCTGCCTCGCGGTCGTCTACGGGTTGGGCATCCTCGTCATGCTGTTCTTCCTACCGGTCGGGTGGATGGTCCTGGCGGCGGCCGGATATCTGGGCTGGCTGGGACTGCTGGTCAGCCTGCGTCCCGGCGGCTCCGGGAACGGCCTGGAGCGCGAGTACCGCCGCCACTACGTGCGCCTGACCGACCTCGACGGTGAGGGCCGAAGGATCGCACTGCAGACCGTACAGTCCTCGCTGGCCGTGGAGCAGCTCGCCGGGAGCGTGCCCGCAGATGTCGACGTAGCGCCCGCGGTTCAGTTGGTCGCGGAGCAGCAGTGGCACATCGTTCAGACGCTCGCACTGCGTGAGCAGCTTCGCAGCGAGCTGGCGGACCGGATCGGCTCCACCGGATCCCCACAGGTGCTGGCCGCCGCAGGTCCGCAGATCGAGGTGCTGGAGACCGTGCTCCACGTCATGGACAGCCAGGCCAGGGCTCTTGAGGAGTACGTGGGCCGCGTGCGGCGAGCCGTCGAGTTGGCCGACGAACGACGTCAGATCGTGGAGATCACCGACCGCAACGACGCCTATGCCGACCTGATCGCTCTGGCAACCGGCGGACAGCCGGTCGAGATGGCCATCGACTCCCATGACGTGAGGGAGGCGGAACGGGAGCGCGATCTGTTGACGCGGGAAATGGTTGACGCCGGGCGGTGGTTGTCAGCAGCCGCAGCCGAGGCACGCGCCGAGGTCGAAGCGAAGCTGACCACTTTGGCCAACCCGCTGGATCAATCCCACTGAGGATCTTTGCCTCCGCACGCCCGCTGCCAGAGGGCAGCCGGCGTCGGGGGAGCGTCGTTGCAGGTCCTGGAAGATCCGTGCGATACGGCTCCGCGCGCGGGCGTGAAGGGTGCGCTGACTGTGCAGAAGGTGCGCCGGTAGGCGTCGGGAGGCATGCCGACCCTGCGGTGGAAGTGCCGGCGCAGGGTGGTGGCGGTGCCCATGCCGGTGGCCGCCGCGACGGCGTCGATGGTGTCGTCGGTGGTCTCCAACAACTCCTGTGCGCGGCGGATGCGCTGGGTGACCGGCCACTGCAAGGGCGTGGTACCGGTCACTGCCCGGAAGTGACGGCCGAGACTGCGTGAGCTCATCCGCGGCTGGCGGGCCCGGTCCTCCACGGTGAGCGGATGGTCGATCCGTTGGATCACCCAGGGGATTGGATCACCCAGGGGAGGAGTTCGGCGAGGGGATGGTGGTGCGGTTCGGGCAGGGGCGCGGTGACGAACTGGGCTTGGCCGCCGTCCCGCTGCGGCGACACGACCAGGCGTCGGGCAGGGTGTGGCGGTGGCTGAACCATGATCGAGGCGGACGAGATGGAGGCACAGGTCCATCGCGGCGGCCTTGCCGGCGGAGGTGAGCACGCTGCCGTCTTCGACGTAGAGGACGTCGGCGTCCACCGTCACCAGGGGGTGGCGCCGGGCCAGCTCAGCGGCGTGCACCCCGTGCGTGGTGGCGCGTCTGCCGTGCAACAGACCGGTGGCAGCCAGCACGAAGGCTCCCGGCGCAGCGAAGCCACGCGCGCGCCCGCCTCATGGGCGGCGCGTACCGCCTCGACCAGCTCACCGGGCGGCTCCTGGTCGACGTCTGCCCAACCGGGCACGATCACGGTGGTGGCCCGGGACCTGGCGGCGCCGGACACGCCGGCGCCTGACCCGGTCGACGAGCACGGACGGTCCGACCAGACCTTCCTCGTCGACGTCGACGTGCGCGCGGGCGGCGATCAGCGACGGGCTGTCGCCCGGGGCCTGGACATCTACGCCGTCACCGCGCCGCTCGTGGTCGAAGCGGTCGAGCGGGTACTCACTGGTCGGACGCGTACAGTCGGGGTCGCCTCCGCGGGGGCGGTCTTCGACTCGGTGGACTTCCTGCACGCGCCGGCCCAGCACGTCGACGTGGAGTTGCAGCCCTAGGGCCCTCCCATCGGCGGTAGCCCGCCGCCGAGGTACCGCCGGCGGGCGGCCGGGCGGGCGGGGCGCCCTTCCGGCCCCACCCATGCCGGCACGAGGGCCTCAGGGGGCGTCGGAGAAGTTGTGCACCCCCCACCAGCCGGAGTCGTCGTGGTGGATGCCAACACCGACCTCGGTGAAGGAGGTGCTGGTCTGGGACTTGTAGTGACCTGGGCTGTGCCGCCACATCGACTGGAACTTCTCCGCCGCTTCCTGGGCGGTCATCGAGGCGTCGCTCCACCAGACGATGTTCTCGCCTATCCAGGTGCGACCGCCGGTCACCAGGTACTTGGTGTCCGAGTTACTGGAGTGGCCGAATCCCGAGGTGCGCATGTGCCGAGCCCATCGGCGGGCGAATTCGCTCAGGTCCGTGCGCAAGGCCAGCGGTGGCAGGCCGACGGTTGCCCGCTCGCCGTTGAGCAGCCGCAGCGACATGGCTTCCGCCTCACTCGTGCTCTGCGTCGACGACCGGGGGCCGGACAGCTTGGGATCCGGGCCGACCGGCCCGACCGGCGCAGGCGCAGGCGCGGTCCGGGCCGGGGAGGGGGCCTTGGGGCGGGCAGAGCGGGTTGCCGTGGGGCGGCTGCGGATCGAAGTGGCGGCTGCGGCCCTGGTGGGGGATGCCGTCGAAGACGGGGAGGCTGATCGAGAGGGAGAGGTCGGCGTCGGCGAGGGGGACAAGTTCGCGGACGGGCTGGCGGGCCGGGGCGAGGAGGTCTCGTCACCGGGGGCGGCGTTCTCCTCCGCCTCGGTGGCCGTGTCGGTGGCGACGCGGGCGGCGGTGTCCGTCACTTCCTCGTCCGGGCCGGTGAGCAGCGCGACGCCGACGACCAGTGCCGCTGCGACTGCCGCGGCGCCCAGTATCCCCCCTGTCCTCGCCCCTGCCGACCGGCGGTGTCGGCGCCCGACACGGCGATGGCGGCGGCCGGACTCGCCGCGTGCGGCCTCGTCCGTCGTGGTGGATCGTTCCTCGCGCATGTGCATCCCTTGCTCGGCGGTGGTGCGAACTCGCCGGGCACGGTGCCCGGCGCCTAGGAGAGCGATGGGATGCGCCCGGACAACAGTTTTCGCCGAAAGTACGAGAGTCAATCTCGATGCGGCAGCCGGACGGTGGGGGCCGAGCGTGGCCGAGGCGCGAGGTGCGTGCGTCCGGCAGCCGGGTGGCCAAGGCCACCGGGGGCATGAAGAAGCGGGGCGAGGATGGTCGGGGGCCGGATGGCAGAGCCTTTGCGACGTGCCCCGGCTGTCCGGCCGGCGCCCGCGACAGCATTTCCCGCGCGAGGCCCGCAGTACCCTGGAGTTCCGCTCCGGCACGAGGGTGCGTAGAGTCCAGCCCGGGCTGTCCCACCATTCCCGACGGGTGCACGGCAACGACTGCGGAAGCTCGCCGCACCACCGGATCACCCGAACACGCCCCGTAGCGGAATCGCTCCTCCGCTTTGCGATGCACCGCATCTGACGTCGTGCACGGCTCCGGCGGGGATCGCGGACAGTCCCTGTTCTTTGTGATGTGGCTTGGCGCAGGTTGCCACCACGACAGGACATATCGAACGACGGGCAGGACAGGACATGCACACGGACAGCGAGCACTCCCGGCAACTGGTGAGCGCGGCACGCGCGGGTGACCACCGGGCACGCGAACTGCTCGTCGCCGACTACCTCCCCCTCCTCTACAACATCGTGGGACGCGCCCTCGACGGCCACGCCGACGTGGACGACGTGGTGCAGGACACCATGCTGCGGGCGCTCGACGGACTGGCCGGGCTACGCGAACCCTCACGGTTCCGGTCCTGGCTCGTCGCGATCGCGATGAACCAGATTCGGCGGCGCTGGACGGACCAGCGCAGAACTGCCTCCAACCCGCTCGAACGACTTGCGCAGCACCCCGACCCGGCCGGTGACTTCGTGGACCTGACCATCCTGCGGTTGGGGCTGTCCGGCCAGCGTCGTGAAGTCGCCGAGGCCACCCGGTGGCTCGACCGGGACGACCGGGCCCTGCTGTCGCTGTGGTGGCAGGAGGCCTCCGGACAGCTGACCCGGGAAGAACTGGCCGAAGCGCTGGGGGTCCCCGGCCGTCACGCGGCAGTTCGAATACAGAGGATGAAGGCCCAGTTGGAGACCGGCCGCGTGGTGGTCCGTGCGCTGGCCGCCCGACCCGCCTGCCCTGAACTGGCAGCAATCACCACGCACTGGGACAGCCACCCGTCGCCGATCTGGCGCAAACGCATAGCCCGCCACGCCCGCGGATGCGGCAGGTGTGACGGGCACTGGTCCGGGCTCATCCCCGCGGAGGGCTTGCTGGCCGGGCTGGCGCTGGTCGTCCCGCTGTCCGGGTACGCCCCGATCCCGGGCGTGGTGGGCACGCAGGCCGTCTCCACGGTATCGGCAACCCTCCAGGCGCCCCTGATGCCTGCGGTCCCCACCCCGGGAAGGGGCACGGCGGCGGGTCGAGGTGGCGCCCACGCCGCACCAGCAGGTGCCCGGTGGAAGGCGCCCGCAGCCGTGAGCGGCGCGGTCGCCGGCGTGGTGGTGCTGACGGTGCTGTGGTGGCCCGGTTCCTCCGCACCTCAGCCCGCGCCGGGCCGCAAGGACGCCCCGCTCGCGGCGCCCTCGGCACCGCGGGCCCCCTCGGCGTCGCCCTCACCCTCGGCGTCCCCGACACCGCCGCCCTCACCTGCGGTGTCGCCCCGCGGCGCGGACCCGACGCCCCCTCCCCGCTCCGAGCGGCCGACGCCGAGCACCGCACGCCAGGTGGCCGACCTCGTCAACGCCCGGCGGGCCACGGCGGGATGCACCGCGATACGTCTGGACGACCGGCTGACGGCCGCGGCCCGGGCACACGCCCGCGACATGGTGACCCGGGGATACTTCGACCACGAGAGCCCTGAGGGGCAGCACGCCAACGCCCGCATCGCAGCGGCGGGTTACAACGCGGGCCCCTGGGCGGAGAACCTGCATCGGGGCCCCCGGGACGCAGCCACCGTCGTCGAGGACTGGATGGACGGCGCGATCCACCAGGAGAACATGCTCGACTGCCGCTACCAGAACATGGGGGTCGCCGCCGTTCCGGGGCCACAGGGCACCGTGTGGGTGCAGACCTTCGCCGCCCCCGCATGAACCCCGGCGGGCAGCGGATGCTGCCATACGGCCCAGGGCCGGCCACCCTCGCCGGCGCCGCGCAGTTCACGTCTGCCTCTTGCCTGGTCCCGGTCCACAGCGGACGGCGTTTCGCCATGGGGCAGCTGGTCAGTCGATCTGCTGCTTTGCGGACTCGGGCACGGCCGGGATGTCCGGGTACGGGCGCGGGTACGGTGCGCCGATCGCGAAGCGGCGGGCGAAGGTGTCCGCGAACGCCGCCGCGATGCGGATCTCGCCGTTCGGGTTGGGGTGGGTGCCGTCCCAGGTGTGTTCCTGCGCCCTGAACTCGCGTGCTGTGTCGGCTACGCAGACCGGTGACTCCTGTGTGGAGAGGTCGTCGGCGACGGATGCCAGGCGCTCGTTGCACCCGTCCACCCGGGCTGAGAACTCGGGATCCGACAGGGCCTTGGCCGTCGCCAGGATCTTTCCGAAGGCCATGGCCAGGTCGGGGCGGGCGCGGCGGGCGTTGAGGATGAACTCGCGCAGGTCCCCCTCGTACTGGGGCGGCTCAACGCCGTACCAGAACAGGTCATTGATCCCGAGCAGCACGACCAGGTAGTCCGGCTGGTAGGCGCGGACGTGGTCCTCGATGACGTCCTTCTTGGTGAGGAGCGGCTGGCCCCATTGGGCGTCGTGGTCCTTGTCGAACCTCGGGTCCGGGTAGGTCGCGTCGTCGTCGCCGACCTGCACGGTGCGAATGTTGTCGAGGGTGTTCTTCGGGCCGGCGAGGTCGACTTGGACTCCGTGCGCGCGTAGGTGCTGCCAGAACCGATAGCGCCAGGTGTAGTCGCCGCTGCTGCCGTGGGTGATGGAATCACCGACGATCATGATCGAGTGTTCGTACCTGCCTGGTTGGTCGAACGGGTCGCGTTGCTGGGTCGACATGCCCCTACTCCTCTCGCAGTGCGGTCCGCCGAAGTCACCTAAGCACCCGGAATGGCAGGTTCGAGTAACGGGAGGACCAGGACCCCGGGCGGTCTCCGCAGCGGGTTCCCGAGAACCTTCCCGATCACTCTACGGACGCACCGTCCGGCTCGCATGTCAGCCCGCATGGCGTTCGTTGGCCGACGAACGCCATGCGGGCACCCTCAAGAGTTCCCACGAACGCGCTCCTCAGGATGCGCTTTACGGCATTTGGAGGGCCAATTGAGTGTGGTGCCGATCGGGTCCGGAGAGAACTGACGCGCCATGCGTGCCCGTTCCCTCCCGCGGTGCTGTCTGAAAGGTGACATAGGGGTGCAGGGGTTCTTCGCGTCACTGATTCTCATATTCGTTCTGTCCGCCGGTGCTGCCCTGCTTTTCCGTTGGCACCAGCGGAGGGCTCCGGAGTCCTCCGGCGATACACAGGCCACGCTCGACTACACCACGATGTGGGTCGGCGTGGTCTACGCCATCATGCTCGGGCTGTCGGTGGTGGCCGTCTGGGAGACCCGCCAGGGCGCAGAGGACGCCGTACGCGCCGAGGCCGTCGCCGTCGCGAAAGTACGCGACACAGCGCGGGAGCTACCTGAACCCCACCGGACAGCCGTAATCGAAGCGGTGGACGCATACGACAGGAGCGTCGTCGACGACGAATGGCCGGCGATGCGCGGGGACGGAGAGATGAGCGAGACCACGGCCCGGCGCTTCGCAGAACTCCAGGAAGTCGTGAGCGGATTCGATCCTCAGGACCAGCGGGAGATCTCGGCGTACAGAGTGGGGCTCGACGGGCTGAGCACGATCGCCACGCAGCGTGCTGAACGTGCCGAGTACGTGCAGGACGGCGCCGATCTGTCCGCGTACATCTGGTTCGGCTTGATCGCCGGAGCGATCATCACCGTGGGATTCGTGTTCACGTATCCCACGGACCACGGCTGGACGCAGGTGGCCGGGGTCGTGGGCATGTGCATCATGATGAGCTTCCTGCTGTATTTCATCTGGGGAATGAGTGCGCCCTTCAGCCGGATCATGCCGCTGGCGCCCGAAGGCTTCACCGCGCTGGGTGCACGGAAATGACCGGTTCGCGCAGTGGCGATCGACGACGCTCTCAGTGCTGACCCGCAGCCCCGGCGGGCCCACGACGACAGTTGGCGGCACGCTGATCCACCACGGACTACCAGCGGGCCCTCAGCGGGCCCTCGCCCTGTTGCGGCTGCGCTGCGCCGCGAATGCCAGCACCAGCAGAACAGCAGGCAGCATGACGAGCAACAGTTTTGAGAGCAACCCCGCGCCCTGGTCACCACCCGCGTCATGAGAGGTGGTTGCGTCGTCAAGGCTGAGCAGCGGACCACGCTCTGGAACGTCGCGTGCCGTTGGGGCTGCACTCGGCTCGGCCAGCGCCTTGGCCTCCCGGTCGACAGGCGCCTCGCCTTCTCTCACCGCTTCTACACCACGCGTTGCCTTCTCGTCATCGAGTTCAGCCGAGGCACCCTGGCTGCCGGCCACGACGCCGACCCCAGTAGGCAGCTCGGAGTCGATGGGCAGTGCTGGTGCCGGGCCGGGCGGTGGTACCAGGGCCGACGGCTGTGGCTGGGCGGCTGTCGGGCTCGGGGTGAGGTTCGACGGGCTCGGCACCGAAGGCACCGGCGTGGGAGCCGAAGCAGACGGCACCGGCGCGGGGCCAGTCAAGCTCGGCACCGGGACCGGAACAGGATCGGGATCGGGATCGGGAACCGGCACCGAAGGCACCGGCGCAGGAACCGAAGCAGACGGCACCGGCGCGGGGCCAGTCAAGCTCGGCACCGGGACCGGAACAGGATCGGGATCGGGATCGGGATCGGGATCGGGAACCGGCACCGAAGGCACCGGCGCAGGAACCGAAGCAGACGGCACCGGAAGGGGCGGGTGATCGCCCCCAGGGCAGGATCCGTGCCCGCTGCCGGGCCAGGGAACCTCCCCTCTCGACTCCGGCCCTGCAACGGCCAGGTCTGCGGTGCCGAAGACGGCTACGACTGCCACGACGTAGGCGACCAACGCTTGGCGGGTACGCCCCCTGCCGGACCTCCGCGAACCTGACGGACGACTCCAACGCGGACAGGATGGCCGCAATCGAGTTCCGTAGGCGTTCCGTGGGGCGCCCCGATGGCGACCGTGACTCTTGCGCCGAGCAGCTCTCGTAACCATCGTGGGCATGGCTGCATGGTTGTCGCCACAGGCGCCACGGGCCCCCACAGCACGCCGGGAGCGTCGAGGAAGACCCCGAAACTCCCCCGTATGCCACTGGTGAACCCGCGGCGATCGACGGGGGTCCCAAGTCCTTGCCGAAGAATGCTCTGCCCTCCACGGCGAGAGCGAGGTCTCACAAGGCCGATGTCGCGGCAGAGCGCCCCCACTTCCGTGCGGGCCGTCCCGTTCGGGAGGGCGACAGATCAATCGAGCAGCGGGCCGAAGAGCAGGTTGCCGACGCAGCCGCGCTCCTCACTAGTGAAGTAGTCGCGGAAGGCCTCGTTGAGCTCGTCGAGGCTGATGCCGCCGTCACCGTTGGTGTCCATCCGCCGGGCCACGGCCAGCGCGTCCGCCGGAGGAACACCGAAGGCTCGCAGGAGACGCTGGGCTTCCGTCACGTCGAGCATGTTGTCGCTGTTGGAGTCCGCGGTCTTCAACAGAGCGACCACCATCGGCAGGACGTGTGCGCCGTAGGCGGGGATGCTGCCTGCCAGTTCGGCCATCCCCCCTTCGAAGGCATCCCGATCCAGCTGCGACGTCGGCTTCGCGCCGACGGCTGCGCACAGCTGCCGCCAGCAGGAATCGAAGGCATCGGTGAGTTGAGCGGCTTTGCGGGAGCCGGGGGCGTGGCCGAAGGCTGTGAGGATGCCGTCGCAGCGACGCAGCCAGTCGGCTTCGACGATCAGGCCGTTGCCCTCGTGGTCGAAGACCCGGAACAACGCGCGGTGCTTGGCAGCCACGTACGGTGTGGTGGCCCCACCGTGCACCGTGCCCTGCGGCGGCGTCCTGCCCGCCTGGCCCACAGTGGTCAGGTAGGAACGGGCGACAGGGTTGGCGGAAGAGGCGAGAGGGGGCGAATGGCCCTGGGCGACCGCGTCGAGGTACTGGCAGGTGGCGTGGTAGCCCTCGACGATGCGCCGCCGCATGACAGCGATCTCCTCGGACGGCCGCGCTCTTACCGGATTCTCGGCTGCTGCCCCTTCCGCTTCCCCGCTGGGCAGGATGTGCACGCGGACGCCGGGCAACCGGACGTTGAGGATCTGTGCGAGCCGGTGGCGGCGAGCGACCTCGAAGACCGTCGAACCGATCTGCCAAGGCCATCTGGCGGGCGACAACGGCTGTTCTCGCTGGCGCATGCGCAGGACGTAGACCGTGGTGGCACCGTAGGTGACGGCCCGACTGACGGGTACGGTCTCCACGACGCCCCCGTCGATGTAATGCTCGATGCCGACGCGTACCGGAGGCCACAGCCCCGGCACGGCGCAAGAAGCCAACACGGCCGGCACAAGGGGACCGGAGTCGAAGTAGCGGGCGGCGGCACGTTCCACGGACGCAGCCACGCACTGGTAAGGCAGCGGCAGGTCCTCGATGCGGGTAGCAGCGCCGAGGTAGGACTCGGCCACCTCTTGCAGAGCGTCCTGCGAGGCGAGGGCGGGACGGCGACGCACCGCGTTCACGAACAGGCCGCGGGCCGTCACTGACATGACGCGCCTGCCGAGCAACTCCTCCCACAGCTCAGTGAGCGTGTCACAGACGGTCGGCGTGGCGTTCGCAGCCAGCAACGCGCCCTGCAAGGAGCCGACGGACGCGCCGAAGACGAGGTCGGGGGTGATGTCCCGCTCGAGCAGGGCGCGCAGCATCCCCACCTGGTAGCCGCCCAGCTTGCCGCCACCGCCAAGAACGAACGCGGTACGCGGTGCGAGATTCTCCGGCATGGGCGGAGGGAAGCCGGCTGTGGACATGTTCTCCTCCTGCTGACGTTCTGTGACCGTGGTCGACGCTCCGGCAACGGTGGTGTCGGATGGGCCGTGCGGGTGAGGGCGAACTGCGGGCCCTCAGGGGGTTCGGGTCCTCAACACCCAGGCGTCGATGTCCCGCCAGCGTTCATAGAGCCACGCCTCCAGATGTTGCGGATCATGCGGCAGCGCATGCGCTTCGAAGCTCCACCACACCAGCCGGAGGTCCGCCGCCTGACCGGGTGGGTAGTCCCGGCCCAGGCGCCAGGGCAGTACGTCCTCCAGCCCGGTGTGTCCCACCACCAACACCTGTGCGTTGGGGGTGGCGGTCAGCAGGGCGGCCGTGCCCTGCGTCAGCGGAGGCAACACATGGGGCATCGACTCCGCGGCGACAACGAGGTCCCGGCGGCCCCGGCGGCGCAGATGGGCCGTGCGGGCTCGCCTGCGCCGCAGGCTGAAGTTGGTTCCCTCGGGCAGAACGACCGCGGCGTCACCGCCGGCCAGGCGCGGGCCCATGGCCGCCAACTCCCTCATGGCCCGGGCGCGGCCCGCGCGGTTCCAGCGCAGCGGAATCACGGCGCTCGACCGCACCAACGCCGCTGCTCCCGGCAGGAACACCGCCGCGGCCTTGCACACACCGTGGGGACGTCTTCGGAGCACGTGCCTGGCCAGATACATGCCGAGCTGCATGTTCAACAGGCCTGCGTGCCGCAGCAGGACCACGACGGGCCGGGAGGGGTCCAGGCGTGGTGGGTCGGGGCAGCTCAGCCGCATTCCGATGGCGCGCAGCCCTGGACCGAAGAGCAGCCCGGTCGGACCGCCCCAACGAGCCGGGCGCACAGCACGGCCGGCCGGCAGCCGACGGCGCAGGCTCCCGGCAACAGCGGCGACTTCGCACGTGAGGAGGTAGACACCGAACAGCAGCACCAGGCGTGCCACGCCTCGCAGTTGCCGGGGCAGCCACGGCACAAGCACCCGTATGACGAGCAGGACGGGCAACAGGCACAAGGCCAACAACAGGCACCCGACCAGGACCACGGCGCCACAAAAGGCCCGCATGGTTCGCGCCAACCTGACCGGCACCTGCTCGGGAGCGGCTCGTATGGCGTTGGCGGGCGGCGGGATGCCTGGTTCGGGGAGCAGCGGCCCGATGCCCTGATCGACTGGACTCATGGAGCAACTAGGTTTCACGGGATGACCGCGCCCGCAAGCGGGGTTGTCCCAAGACTTAGCAGAGGAAGCGGTGGTTTCGCACCACTTCAGGGACCGGTGGTTACTTGCGGTCACGGCCCCGGTGGTGCGGTGCACCGACACCCAGCCCCAACAGGTGTCCGGTGTCCGAGCCTGAGACACCGAGCGCCTGTACGTCTCGTAGAACAGCTGGCGCCGCCGGGTGCCCCCGGAGTACCGGCCCGTGGCAGCAGAGCCGGAAGCAGCGAGGTGAGCGCACACGGCGTGTGCTGACCTCCGAGGGCACGGTGCTCTTGTCCGACGCAGTCCCCTCCGTTCAGGCACCAGGCTGTTTCCCAAGGTGCTGAGAGCACTTCCGGCCTGGTCGGGTTCGGGCGGAGGCTGACTACGCCAACCCGGCAACGGCCGATCAAGTGAACCTCGGTTTACGCGGGCCCGCGCCCAACCAGCAGCTGAGACTGCTCCCAGCCGCCTCCACGCTGCGGGGGCATGAGTGGTTCACGTGGACGACGCCAGACCCCTCAAGGGCTTCGGGCACTCGACCAGGTTGCTCAACGCCTGTCGGTCGCTCCCACTTGAGAACAGCGAACCCCACCCAACTACCGCGCAACACCGCACCAGCCCGGCGCCCCCGCCAACACGTGGAACGGCGGACTGGTACAGCGCATGAGGAGGAAGTCTCGGTATGTCGAGCAGGCAGAAGGGATTCGTGCAGTCCTACAACAGGGAAGGAGGGTACGGCTTCATCATTCCCTACGGGCAGGAGGACCCCGTCTACGTCGAACACACAGCGCTCGAAAACGGAGCACGAACGCTCTCCGAGGGGCAACAGGTCACCTTCGTCATGGACTTCGTCGCCGGCCGGTTCCAAGCGCTCCATGTTCGCCCCTGAATCACAGGCGTTCACCGCTGGATCACGGGGCAGCCCAGGGCGCGCAGCCGCAGCCGGTTCGAGCTGTCCGCACGGCCGCACTAGCTCCGGCGGGTATGTGGGGGAAGGGGGTGCGGGGCGCAGCAAGGCAGGACGGCAGCGCGCCAGGCCAGCCATCCAGCACTGACCTGCCGCGGGCGGTTCAGTCCTGGATGCGGCCTTCCACGTCGCCGGGTCCTGCCTGTCGATCCGGCGAGCCGCCGACCAACAGGTCACCGCCTCCGACCCGCCTGGGCGTCAACGTGAACGACAGACGGTGCGTGCGCCCGCGTGACACACCGGCCTCCGTCTCCGCACCCACCGCCCACAGCTTGAACCCGGCCTTCGCCTTCGCATCCGCCCGCAACTCGACCTCGAACTCCATCTCCACCGGACCCACCGCGAACACCAGATCCGGGTGGGTCCCACCCGCGCCCGCTGCCGCGATCAACTCGTCCCGCACCGCCGCCACCGCGTCCACCAGAGGAACGTCCATCGCACCCACCCCGTAGCCTGAGAGACCATCACATCAGTACAGGAACCCTAGAACCACAACACAATCCGGCGCAGCCGAACCGATCCGCGCCCAACACATGTCCTTTGCCGGGCCCAGGGGAAGTCCAAAATCGCGGTCTCCGTGCACCGGATGGCGCCCGACGACGGCCACCGGGAGTGCGGCGTCACCATAAGCAGGAGCGCCGACATGGCTTCCCCTCTGGGGGCATGGTCAGCAAAGACCATGCCCACCACAACCATGACTCCCGCTCCCTCAGCGACAGTTGGGCCAGCCCATACGCATCCCGGCTTGTCAGAGACCTGATCCAGATGAGGTACGGAGAGCTAAGCTCCTGCGCCAAGAAGGGGCCTTGACCCCGGATTTTGAACACGTCTATGCGGCTTGGGTCAGGGTAGTTGCAGCTGGCTGGAGGTCGTTCTCGTAGGCGATCGGGGA
>NZ_JBIAGC010000058.1:0-32214 GCF_042869595.1 Streptomyces sp. NPDC006879 | reverse complement strand
CTCTACGCGATCAAGGGGCTGCCGCCCAACCTGCTGCGCATCCCCTCCGGCTGCGCCTTCAACCCGCGCTGCCCGATGGCGACCGACCTCTGCCGAGAACAGGAACCACCGCTCTTCGAAGTGGCGGAGGCCGGCACCGGCCAGCCCAGCGAACGCTCCAGCGCCTGCTTCTTCTGGAAGGAGTGCCTCCGTGGCTGAGCCGATGGGGCAGAACCCGCCGACCACGCCGACGAAGTCGATCGGCAATGAGCCGATCCTAGAAGTCCGGGACCTGGTCAAGCACTACCCGCTCACCCAAGGCGTTCTGTTCAAGAAGCAGGTCGGTGCGGTCAAGGCCGTCGACGGCGTGTCCTTCGACCTGTACCGGGGCGAGACGCTGGGCATCGTCGGGGAGTCCGGCTGCGGCAAGTCCACCGTGGCCAAGACGCTGGTCAACCTCGAACGACCGACGGCTGGAGCGATCCGCTACAAGGGCGAGGACATCACGCGGTTGTCCGGGCGGGCGCTGAAGGCGGTGCGCCGCAACATCCAGATGGTCTTCCAGGACCCCTACACCTCGCTGAACCCGCGGATGACGGTCGGTGACATCATCGGGGAACCCTACGAGATCCATCCCGAGGTGGCTCCCAAGGGGGACCGGCGCCGCAAGGTGCAGGAGCTCCTGGACGTGGTCGGTCTGAACCCCGAGTACATCAACCGCTATCCGCACCAGTTCTCCGGTGGCCAGCGTCAGCGCATCGGCATCGCCCGCGGCCTCGCGCTCCAGCCGGAAGTGATCGTGGCGGACGAGCCGGTCTCCGCCCTGGACGTCTCCGTCCAGGCCCAGGTGGTGAACCTGCTGGAGAAGCTGCAGGACGAGTTCGACCTCAGCTACATCTTCATCGCGCACGACCTGTCGATCGTGCGGCACATCTCTGACCGGGTCGGTGTGATGTACCTGGGCAAGATGGCGGAGATCGGTACCGACGCGGAGATCTACGAGCATCCCACCCATCCGTACACGCAGGCGTTGCTGTCGGCGGTGCCGGTGCCGGACCCGCAGGCCCGGGAGAGCCGTGAGCGGATCATCCTGACCGGTGACGTGCCCTCGCCGGCGAACCCGCCCTCGGGCTGCCGGTTCCGTACCCGCTGCTGGAAGGCGCAGGACAAGTGCGCCGAGGAGGTTCCGCTGTTGGCGGTCCCCGAGCGCTACCAGGGCTCGGACACCCCGGCCGCCCACGACTCGGCCTGCCACTTCGCCGAGGAGAAGGACGTCGGCACCGGGACCGACTGACCGCGGCCGGACCCGGCTCCCAGTGCCGGGTCAGTGCAGACAGCGGGACCCGTGTCCGTGGTTTGGGGTGTACGGACACGGGTCCCACCCCCGAGCGGAGGCCGGCTGAACTCGGGTCAATGGGTGTCAGTCGCCTCCTCGATCGCGGCGAGTGCCGGGTCGAGGACGACGTCCCCGGTCCGGGCCGAGGCCGCGGTCGTCGGTTCTTCGGGGAAGTGGCACGCGGTCAGGTGCCCCTCCCGGTTGCCGCCGATCTGAACGAGCGGTGGCTCCTCGCTGGCGCATTTGTCCTGCGCCTTCCAGCAGCGGGTACGGAACCGGCAGCCGGAGGGCGGGTTGACGGGGGAGGGCACGTCGCCGGCGAGACGGATGCGTTCCCGCCCGCCCGGCTCCTCTTCGTCCGTCAGCACGGCCTCGGGCACCGCCGACAGCAGCGCATGGGTGTAGGGGTGGCGCGGCCGGTTGTAGATCGAGTCCCGGTCTCCGACCTCGACGATCTTGCCCAGGTACATCACGGCGAGCCGCTGCGAGAAGTGCCGCACGATCGCGAGGTCGTGGGCGATGAACAGGAAGGCGATGCCGCGTTCCCGCTGGAGATCCTGGAGCAAGTTCACCACCTGCGCCTGGATGGAGACGTCCAGGGCGGAGACCGGCTCGTCCGCCACGATCAGCTTCGGCTCCAGGGCGAGCGCCCGGGCCACGCCGATGCGCTGGCGCTGGCCGCCGGAGAACTCGTGCGGGAAGCGGTTGAAGTGCTCGGGGTTGAGCCCGACGGTCTCCAGGAGCTCCTGCACCCGCTTCTCACGACCACCGGGCGGGTTGATCCCGTTGATCTCCATGGGCCCGGCGATGATCGACCCGACGGTCTGGCGCGGGTTCAGTGAGGAGTACGGGTCCTGGAAGATCATTTGGATCTCGGACCTGATCGGCGCGAGCGCGCGCCGCTTGGCGTGGGTGATGTCCTGCCCGCGGTAGGAGATCTTGCCGCTGGTCGGCTCCATCAACCTGGTCAACAGCCGCCCCGTGGTGGACTTGCCACAGCCGGACTCGCCGACCAGGCCGAAGCTCTCACCCGCGTGCACGGTCAGGTCGAGTCCGTCGACGGCCTGGACCGCACCCACCTTCCGTTTGAAGGGGAAGCCCCCCATGATCGGGAAGTACTTGGTGAGCTTCTCCGTGGTCAGCAGGGGCTCACCGGTGGCTACGGCTTCGCCCCGCGGGGCGGGGAGGGTCAGTTCTTCGCTCATGACGCTTGGCTCCTCGAACCCTAGCTCAGCCGGGGCTTGATCTGCTCGATGAAGAGGGTCTGCTTCTGGTCCGCCGTCAGATGGCAGGCGGAGCCTCGGCCGTCCGGCAGCGCGGGCCGACTGCCGGAACACAGTGCCCCGCCGACCTGGTCGGTGAAGGCGCAGCGCGGATGGAAGGCGCAGCCCTGCGGTGGGTTGAGCAGACTCGGTGGTGAGCCGGGAATGGGCGTCAGCGGGATGTTCACGTCCGAGCCCAGTCGCGGCATCGAGCTGAGCAGACCCCAGGTGTAGGGGTGCTGAGGGGATTGCAGCACCTCGCGGACGCTGCCGCGCTCCACGGCACGTCCGCCGTACATCACCAGGATGTCGTCGGCGGTGTTGGCGATGACGCCGAGGTCGTGGGTGATGAAGATGATCGCGGTCCCGAACTCCTGCTGGAGGTCCTTGAGCAGGTCCAGGATCTGTGCCTGCACCGTCACGTCCAGCGCGGTGGTGGGCTCGTCGGCGATCAGCAGGTCGGGGTTGCAGACCAGCGCCATCGCGATCATGGCGCGCTGCCGCATGCCGCCGGAGAACTGGTGCGGGTAGTCGTTCGCCCTCAGCTTGGGATGGGGGATGCCCACCTTGCCGAGCATCTCCACCGCACGCTCGTGGGCCTCGCGCTTGGAGGCGCCGGTGTGCTTGCGGTAGGGCTCGGAGATCTGGCGGCCGACCGTGTAGTACGGGGACAGCGCCGTCAGCGGGTCCTGGAAGATCATCGCCATCTTGTTGCCGCGCAGCCTCTCCAGCGTGCGCTCGGGCGCCCCGGTCAGTTCCTGGCCGTCGAGGACGATCTCGCCGCTCACGTCGGTGAACTGCCGGTTGTGCAGGCCCAGGATGGTCAAGTTGGTGACCGACTTGCCGGAGCCGGACTCACCGACGATGCCGAGGGTCTGGCCGCGTTCCAGGTCGAAGGAGAGGCCGTCCACGGCCTTGACGGTGCCGTCCTCGGTGCTGAAGCGCACATAGAGGTCGCGCACCGAGAGAAAGGCCCCCGCGGCGGCCGATGCGGAGCCGCCGGCTTCCTTGGTCAGGGTGGTCATTGGGTCGTTCTCCTAGGCGAGGCGCACGCGCGGGTCGATGAACGCGTAGGCGGCGTCCACGATGATGTTGAAGAGCAGGATCATGGCGGCGCCGAAGAGCATCACGCCGAGCAGGAGGGGCAGGTCGGAGTTGGTGACCGCGGCCACCGCCAGCTTGCCCAGCCCGGGCAGGTTGAACGTGTACTCGGTGATGATCGCGCCGCCGAGCATGGCGCCCAGGTCGATGCCGAAGATGGTGATGATCGGTACCAGCGAGCCGCGCCAGGCGTACCGGAAGAACACGTACCGGCCAGACATGCCCTTGGCCCGGGCAGTGCGGACGTGCTCCTCCTGCAACTGCTCCACCATCGTGGAGCGAGCCATACGGGTGTAGTTGCCGGTGAAGATCGTGGAGAGGATCACCCAGGGGATGATCAGACCGGTGAACCAGCCGAGTGGGTCGTGCGTCAGCTCCACGTACTTCGGGTTGCTGAACCACTCCAGCTGGAAGACGAACAGCGCCAGGGCCAGCGGGCCGAGGAAGTAGATCTGCATCGAGCTGACCACCAGCGAGCCGCCGCTGAAGATCTTGTCCAGCATGGTGCCGCGCTTCCAGGCGGCGATCATGCCGGCACCCAGGCCCACGAACAGGAAGACGATCGAGGCGCCGGCGGTGAGGGAGACGGTGGTCGGCAGTCGGTCGATCAGGGTGTCCCAGACCGGCTCGTCGTTGGCGAAGGAGTAGCCGAAGCAGGGGGCGTTGCACGGGCCCAGGGTGAAGTCCCGGCCGACGAACAGTCCCTTGAGGAACTCCCAGTACTGGACGGGGATCGGCTGGTCGATGCCGAGGTTCTTGTGGATGACCGCAAGCGCGTCGGGGGTACAGGTCTTACCGCAGGCCAACAGGGCCGGGTCGTGCGGGATGGCGAAGAAGAGGTAGAAGGTGACCGCGCTGATGATCAGCAGGATCACGAGGGAGCCGAGGGTCCGGCGGATCAAGAAGCGCAGCATGGGTGGCAGCTCTCAGGCAGCGGCGTCGGTCACGCACGTGGTGTCGGTGGGCGGATGAGGCGGGCGCCCGGTGGGTCCGCCCTCGGGGACGGACACACCGGGCGCTGGGCGCGCCTTACTTGACGAAGAGCTTCCGCGGGTCGATCGCGCCGATCACGTCGTCGTAGACGACGCCGCCGACACCCGAACCGAAGAGCTGGGCCTGCTTGTAGTAGCCGGTCGGAACCACCGGGACGACGCTCTCCAGCAGGTACTTGTTGACCTTGTTCCACTCGACGGCGGCTTCAGCGGCGTCGGTGATGGCGGAGATGCGGTCGATCTCGCTGTTCACCTTGGCGTCGTTGACGTGCGAGTAGTTCTGGGCGCCGTCCTGGATCTGACGGCCGTCGTACAGCGGCGGAATGACGGTCGAGGCGCTCGGCCAGTCCGCACCCCAACCGGTGTGGAAGATGTCGTACTTGTTGTTGACCTTGCTGACCACGTCGTAGAACGTGTCGGCCGGGATCTCCTGGCGCTGGACGTCGAAGCCGGCCTTCTTGAGGCCTTCCGCCATACCGGTGGAGTACTGCTGGCCCTCGGGGGTGTTGATGTAGCCGAAGGTCAGCTTCATGCCGACCTTGCCGGCCTCCTCCAGGAGCTTCTTGGCCTTCTCCGGGTCGCCGGAGGGCTTGGCCTTCTTGCCGAACGGGTCCATGTCCTCGTAGCCGCTGACGGTGGGGCTGATCAGGCCACCGGCGATGGCCATGCCGTCGTCGCCGCCGTAGGCGCGGATGAACGGGGCGATGGGAAGCGCGTAGGCGATCGCCTTGCGGACCTTGATGTCCTGCAGGTCCGGCTTGCTCATGTTGATGTTCATCTGGCCGACGTACGGCTGGAAGCCGGAGACCGAGCGGGCCTTGAGCGCCGGGTCGGTCTTCAGCTTCGCCAGGTTGGCCGCGTCGACCTGGTTGTTGAAGCTGACCGCGACCTTGTTCTCACCGGTGTCGGAGATCAGGCGGCGGCTGGAGTCCTCGTACTGGTGCCCGAAGGTGAAGCTGAAGCTGTCCGGGTACGCGTTGCGGATCGCGTCCGTCTTCGGGTCCCAGTTCTCGTTGCGGACGAGAACCATGTTCTTGTCCGCCTTGAACTCCTTGATCTTGTACGGGCCCGAGGTCATCGGGGCCTTGTCGTACGCCTTCTGGGTGTCCGCCTTCTTGGAGACGACGCCGTAGCCCGCCATCGCCAGCGCGTAGGGCAGGTCACCCTTGGGCTGGGCGAAGCGGAAGACGATCGTCTTGGCGTCCGGGGTCTCCAGGATGGTGTCCGGCAGGTGCTTGCCCTTGTAGGGGCCTTCCGGGAGCAGCTTGCGGTACTCGGCGCCCGGCTTGTCGGCCATCCACTGCTGGATGAAGGTCGGGCCCTCGGTGATGACCGGGGAGAAGAGGCGCTCGAAGGTGTGCCGGATGTCCGCCGAGGTGATCGGCGTTCCGTCGGCGAACTTGATGCCGTCCTTGAGCGTGTAGCGCCAGGTCTTGCCGCCGTCCTCGGGGGTGCCGCTGTCGGTGGCGAGGTCACCTACGACCGTGTGGCCCTTGCCGGTGGCGTCGGCCTTGTAGCCGGTCAGACCGCGGTGCAGCAGAGTGGAGAGCGAACCCTCGTCGGACACGTAGATGTTGCCCGGGTCCAGGTGCACGTAGCTGTCGCGCTGGAACACCCGGATGGTGCCGCCGGGCTTGGCGCCGGCGACCGGGGCGGCGGGACCGTTGGACTCGGCGGCGGTGCCGAACTTGATCTGCCCCTGCTGGCGGGAGGCGTTCTCCTTGTCCTTGCCGTCGTTGCCCTTGGCGCCGTTGGTCTTGCCGCCTTCGCTGCACCCGGTGAGGGCGAGAGCCCCTGCCGCGATCACCGAGATGGCGGCGTACGCTCTGCGTCCACCCTTACTGGTCACTGTGGTCCACCAATCTGTCCGACATCCATGAGAGGAAAGCCATCCGGTTGCCTGGGGGGCGTCTTCGCCCCGAGGCTCTGTGGAGGTCTAGCGAGCGGCCTTGGGATCGAAGGCGTCCCGGACCGAATCCCCGAGCAGGTTGAACGCCACAATGAAGATGATCATGGCGATACCGGGGAAGAACATGTACGTGAGGTCGACTTCGTAGACGCTCGCCGCCTTGGCGAACATCGCGCCCCAGTCGGGCGTGGGCTCCACCACGCCGACACCGAGGAAGGACAGGCCCGCCTCAGCCGTTACGAAGTTGGGCAGCATGAACGTGCCCTGTACGAGGATCGGGGTGACGAGGTTCGGCAGGATCTCCTTGCGGATGATCCGCCAGGGAGAGGCGCCGCTGACCTTGGCCGCCTCGATGAACTCCCGCTCCCGCAGGGTCAGTGCGGTGCCGCGGAGGATGCGGGCCAGGCCCATCCAGCCGAGGAACCACTGCACCATGATCAATGCCACCACGCGGACGTAGACCGGGGTCTCGTCCTGCGGGTCGACGAAGAGCGAAACCACCACCGGCATCGAGGCGATGAAGAACAGCTGGGCCGGGAAGGCCAGCATCAGGTCGATGACCCGACCGATCCAGTAGTCCGTCTTGCCGCCCAGGTAGCCGGCTGCGACTCCGAGCAGGATGCCCGTCGTGACGGTGGCGATGGTCACCGCCAGCGAGATGCCCAAAGACGTGCGGATGCCGTACAGGAGCTTGGTGAAGACGTCGTAGCCGTTGCCGGGCTCCAGCCCGAACCAGAACTCGCTGCTGATGCCGCCGTTCGGTCCGATCGGGGTACCCGCGCTGTCGAACAGGTCCATCCGTGCGTCGGCCCAGACCGTGTAGGGGTCTTTGCCGTAGAGCTTGGCGATCAGTGGCGCGAGCAGGCCGACCGCGAAGAAGAAGATCACGACATAGGCGGAGATGACGCCGGCACGGTCGCGCTTGAAGCGCTTCCACATCAGCTGTCCGGGGGAGCGCCCTACGAGCTCCTCGGCGTCCGCCGGGTCAACCTTCGCGAGCGGGTCGATTGGTGGCGTGTTTTCGGACGCCTCGGCCGCAGCCTGGGAAGGACTCGTCATCGCGTGTGGCCCCCGCGCTCATTGGTCAACTGGATCGTCTTGCCGGTGACCGGCGCGGAACAGCGCCGTTCATGGAATTGAGCGGAACTCTGTTCATGTGCGATCGGCCAGTCAAGGGGGTAGCGCGGATGGATTTCCTTGATCGCCACAACTTGAGCGAAGGGACGCCAGATTGGGTCCGTTCAGTGCTTGACCCGGTGTCTGACCATGTGGACATAGTCCGATAAGTTCCCATCAACTTCGTTTACACATAGGCAACTTGACTGACGCAACACCGATATACGAACGAGACACTCTGGTCACCGTACGGCCGTGCGGGTGCCGTGGACCGGTCGGGGCGCGCTGTCGCCCCGACCGGTCGCCCTCATGTGCGGGAGGGGGCGTCCTGGTGCGAGTGTGGCTGGAACTTGCTGCCGTGGTGCCGCCCTGAGGGGTCGTGCGGACCACCCCGTGCGCCCCCCGTGCTGTCGTGCTCCAGGAATGCATGAGTGTGGATAGTTATGATCCGTCCCGCCGGGGGATGTACTTACCGGCGATCGCGCACGCCGTGTTGTCGTCGCGCTCCCTGCATCCGCGTACAGAACCGCGAACAGAACTGGAGGTGAACCGCCGTGGCACTCTCGATTTCGGCGGTGGTGCTGCTGGCGATCATCGTCTTCCTGCTCGTTCGGAAATCCGGTCTGAAGGCCGGACACGCGGTGGTCTGCATGCTTCTGGGCTTCTACCTCGCGAGTTCGTCGATCGAGCCCACCATCACGGAGTTGACCTCGAACGTGGCGGGCATGCTCCAGGGGCTGAAGTTCTGAAACGTGCGGGCGGCGGCGGTCGCGGGGGAACCGCCGGCGCTCATCCGGACGTGAGCGTTCTCGTGGGCGTGAGGCCGGGCCGGACGTAGTCTGTCCCCATGACGGATCTTCCCGCCCGTCGTCTACTCCTGGTGCACGCGCACCCCGACGACGAGTCGATCAACAACGGCGCCACCATGGCCAAGTACGCCTCTGAGGGCGCTCAGGTCACGCTCGTGACCTGCACCCTGGGTGAGGAGGGTGAGGTCATTCCACCTGAACTCGCCCATCTCGCCCCGGATCGTGACGACGCGCTCGGCGAGCACCGGATCGGTGAACTCGCCGCCGCCATGGCCGAACTGGGCGTGAGTGACCACCGCTTCCTCGGCGGCCCGGGCCGCTTCCGTGACTCCGGGATGATGGGCCTGGCGCAGAACCGGCGCCCCGGCGCCTTCTGGAACACCGAAGTGGACGACGCGGCCCCGTACCTGGTCGAGGTGATTCGCCAGGTTCGCCCCCAGGTCCTCGTCACCTACGATCCGAACGGCGGCTACGGTCACCCCGACCACATCCAGGCGCACCGCGTCGCTATGCGCGCCGCCGAGCTGGCCGGCGAGAAGGCCTTCCGTCGAGACCTCGGCGACCCGCACACCATCGCCAAGATCTACTGGAACCGGATTCCGCGCTCCGTCGTCGAGGCGGGCTTCGAGCGGCTCAGGGCGGCGGGGCAGGAATCGCCTTTCCCCGGCATCGCCACGGCGGACGACGTCCCGGGCGTGGTGGCCGACGACCGCATCACGGCCGAGATCGACGGCGCCGCCCATGCCAAGGCCAAAGCCGCCGCGATGCGCGCCCACGCCTCCCAGATCGCCGTGGACGGCCCCTTTTTCGCGCTCTCCAACGAGCTCTACCAGCCGCTGTTCGGCACCGAGTACTACGAACTGGTCAGTGGCACCCCCGGTGTACCTGCCGGCCAGCGTGAGTACGACCTCTTCGCGGGGACCGAGCAGTGAGCGGCACCGTCAACGCGGGGCGGATCGCCGCATGGCTGGCGCTGTTCCTCGGCGGTGCACTGCTGCAGGCCGCCGGTGCGCTGGTGATCGGCGCCTGGTTCCCACTGGGGCTGCTGCTCGCCCTGCTTGCCACCTTCGGGTACTTCGTGGGTGCCCGGATCGCCGCCCGCGACGGGATCGCGGTGGCCGCGGCCGGTGCGGGTTGGCTGATTGCCTTCTTCGTGCTGGGAACGCCCCGCCCCGAAGGCGACTTCATCTTCGCGGAGTCCCTCGGCACCTACCTCTACCTGCTGGTGGGCGTTCTGGCCGCTGTGATGTGTGCCACCTCCAGGGCTTTCGTGGATTCCGCTGCGGTCGCCCCTCGTTCTCGCATATGACATGCGGTTCCAGCCGAAGCCGCGTCGGTACGCGGGTGGATGAGGGGGGCCGGAACGGCCCCCCTCATAGGCGCTGACCGAATCCCGCCCGCGGCGCCGGACCTTTGGGCGGCGGCAGCGGCCAGTATGGTGTACCGCGCCGCCGAGCTGCCCGCGCACGGTCATGACGGGCGGCGGAGCAAACGGGAGAGCCTGCTTTGAGTCGTGAAACTGACAGTTCGTCCTCCGGGTCCCAAGGGCGCGGTGGTTCCGCCTACCCGGCCGGCAGCGCGCCGTACGGGGCCGGCCCGCACCCGCAGGGCGCGACGCCGCCCGCAAGGGCGCCCGAGCCGGAAGAGCCAAAGACCGAGACCACGTTGACCACCCGGATCCGTATCAACATCCCGGGGTCACGGCCGATCCCTCCGGTCGTCGTCCGCAAACCCATGGGCGACACCGACGGTGCGGGCGTCGAAGTGCCGACAACCCAGCCGACGCCGCCTCCGGCTCCCGCCGCTCCCGAGCCCACTGCGAACGCCGAGGCGGGCGCGCCCAGCAACTGGTTCGCGCCCCGCAAGGCGCCCACCGCACGCCAGACGACTCCGTCCGGCTACCAGGGCGGTTCCGCGCCCGCACAGAACCAGCCGCCCGCCGCTGCTCCTGCCCCTCCGGCGACGGCGGCGTACTCGAATGCCCCTGGCCGTACCGCGGCCGGGCCCGCGGCGGCTGGTCCGACCGGCGGTCTACCGGACCAGCCCTATCCGCCGGTACCGGGCGGAGGGCAGGTGCCTGCGGTGAGCCCCGGTCCTCAGTACCCGCAGGCACAGCAGGGCAACCCGTCGGGGCCGCCCCCGGGCTCTGGCTCCCCGTACGTGCAGCAAGGTCCGACACCCCCGCAGGGTCTGGCTCCGAACGGATACCCCCAGGTTCCCGGCGCACCGGGCTCGGAGCAGCCGGCCGGTCCCACGACCGGCCCGGCGGCGGGCCGATGGGCCTACGCGCCGAAGAACGACGCCGATACCGCGGCGCTCACCCCACAGTGGCCCGGTCCCTCGGACCGCGCTCCCGTGGCGGATCCGACAAGTGGAACGGGGCCCCTCCCGCCCGCACCTGGCCCCGGGCTCGGCTCGGTCGCGCGCTCCGCGCCGCCGTCCGCCCCGCAGCCGGCCGCCCGTCCCCAGCCGGCGCCCAAGAAGGGTCGCTCCAAGCCGGTCCTGGCGCTGGTCGGTGTCTTCGCGCTGGCCGCGGTCGCCTACGGTGCGGGGCTGTTGCTGAACCACTCCGATGTGCCCAAGGGCACCACGGTGCTGGGAGTGGACATCGGCGGCGGCAGCAAGGAAGAGGCCGTCGCGAAGATGAACGCGGCCTTCGGCAAGCGCGCCACCGCCCCGCTCACCCTCACCGTGGGTGAGAAGCAGGTCCAGTTGAAGCCCCCCCGCGCCGGCCTGTCCCTGGACAGTCAGGAGACGGTCCGGGAGGCGGCGGGGAGCGACTACAACCCCGTCTCCGTCATCGGATCCCTCTTCGGCGGTGAGCGGGTGGCCGAGGCGGTCATCCACGTTGACGAGGAGAAGCTCCAGGTGGCGCTCCAGGACCTCGCCGGCACCTCGGCCACCTCGACCGAGGGGACGATCAGGTTCGAGCCCGGCAAGGCGGTGGCGGTTCCCGGGACGTCCGGTCAGTCGCTGGACATAGACGCATCGCTGCTCAAGGTGCGGGACGCCTACCGCACCCAGGTCCGTACCGGCAGAGCCGGTGACGTCAGCCTTCCCGTGATCGACCGGGACCCGGTGATCGACGAGGCTGAACTCGACCGTGCCATGAAGGACTTCGCGGAGCCCGCGATGTCCGGGCTGGTCACCATCAAGGCCGGCGACCGGTCCATCCCCTTCGGCCCCGCCAAATCGCTGCCGAAGATCCTGGGCATGAAGGTGGTCGACGGCAAACTGGTCGAGACCTACGACCTCGAAGCGCTCAAGGAGCTCTACGGCAACACCTTCGACGGCGTCCTGATCGAACGCGGCACCGGCGACAAGACGGCCGTCACACCGCAGGACGTCGCGGGAGCGCTCGGCAAGGCGCTGCGTGGGAAGACCGCCTTGGAGCGCATCGGCGTCATCGAGACCAACCCCAGCTGATCGCCCTCGAAAGCCCCTGCTGCCCCGGCCGGTAGGGGCTTTCGTCATGACTTCGGCATGACAGCCGTCATGACCGGTCAGGTACGGGTGACACTGCCGGGCAGGACCGCGGGTCGCGCAACCTGGGGGCATGCGAACGACTGCGACCAGCGCACGGCCCGACACCGCCACCCCCGTGGTGGACTTCACCAGCGTGACCAAGAGGTACGGCCAACTCCTGGCCGTCGACCAGCTCTCCCTCGCCCTGCATCCGGGGGAGACCGTCGCACTGCTGGGGCCCAACGGAGCCGGCAAGTCCTCAGCCCTGGACCTCCTGTTGGGCCTGCGCCAGCCGGACGCCGGCACCGTCCGGCTCTTCGGGGGCACTCCGCGCCGGGCCATCGAGTCCGGCAGGGTCGGCGCGATGCTCCAGAGCGGGGGCCTGATGGAGGACGTCAGCGTCCGCGAACTGGTCTCCTTGGCCTGCGCGGTGCACCCGCGGCCGTACCCGGTCGGGCAGGTGCTCGCTCGCGCCGGGGTGGAGGCCATCGCCGGCCGCACGGTCAACAAGCTCTCCGGCGGCCAGGAGCAGCGGGTGCGCTTCGCCCTGGCCACGGCGGGCGCCTGCGATCTGATCGTGCTGGACGAGCCGACCACCGGGATGGACGTCACCTCCCGGCGGGCCTTCTGGGCGACCATGCGCGAGCAGGCCGCCGAGGGGCGGACGGTGCTGTTCGCCACCCACTACCTGGAGGAGGCCGACGCGATCGCCGACCGCGTGCTGGTCGTCCACCGGGGCCGGTTGCTCGCCGACGGCACTGCCGCCGACATCAAGGCCAAGGCGGGGGCTCGAAAGGTCACCTTCGACCTGGAGGGCCTGGACTGCCCCCAGGGAGCGGCCGAGACCGCCGTGCGCGCGCTACCCCGGGTGGTGGGAATCGACATCAGCGGGGCCACGGTCCGCATCCGTTCCACCGACGCGGACGAAACCGTCCACGCGCTGTACCGGGCCGGCCTGTACCCGCGCAATCTGGAAGTGGCCGGTCTCGGCCTGGAGCAGGCCTTCATCGCCCTCACCGAAGCCGAGGAGGCTCACTGATGCCGTACTTCTCATCCGCAACCGCCGCGCTCACCAGGCTCGAAGTGGCCCGCGCCGCGCGGAACAAGAAGTTCTTGTTCTTCTCGGTGATCTATCCTTCCGCGCTCTTCCTGATGATCGGCGGAATCCAGGACGGCGCCACCAAGGTCCCGGGCACGGAGCTGACCATGCCGGCCTTCTACATGGTGGCGATGGCTTCCTTCGGCGCAATGACCGCCGTGCTGATGGGCAACAGCGAACGCATCGCCAAGGAGCGGGAGAAGGGGTGGGTACGGCAGCTGCGGCTGACGGCGTTGCCCGGACGGGGATACGTGGTGGCGAAGATCGCCAGTGCCGCGGTGGTGAGCCTGCCGTCCATCGTGATCGTCTTCATCGTGGCCGCCGCGGTCAAGGACGTGCGGCTCGCCCCGTGGCAGTGGGCCGCCCTGACCGGAACCATCTGGGCGGGCAGCCTGGTCTTCGCGGCCCTCGGGGTGGCCATCGGCTACCTCGCCTCCGGGGACGCCGTCCGCCCCCTCACCATGATCGTCTACTTTGGCCTGGCCATGCTCGGCGGACTGTGGATGCCCACCACCGTCTACCCGCAGTGGTTGCAGAACATCGCAGAATGGCTGCCCACCCACGCCTACGCCGCACTGGGGCAGGCCATTGAACTCGGCGGGGCACCGCACCTGAAGGACCTCGCAGTCCTGGGCCTCTACCTGGTGCTGTTCAGCGGCGGTGCGGCCTGGCTCTACCGGAAGGACACCCTGAAGGCATGACCGACACAGCCGCCGGCAGCCCCCTGACCGGCTTGCACCACCTCGCCGGGGGGACCGGTCCTGCGCGGGCCGAGCAGCCGCGGATCGCCCCGGGTGCCCAGCCACCGGACGGGCGTCGCGAGAAGATCGTGAAGTCCATGTGGATCGGCGTCTGGCTCTTCTACCTCAGTGCCCCCGTCGCGGACCTGATGGGCGGTGGCCACAGCCCCGGGGTGCGACTGCTCGGCCTGGCCGGTCTGCTCACCTTCGTCTGCTGGTACCTGGTGCTGGTCTTCCGCACCGTGCGGGAGCGGGACATCGGGAGGGTGCTCGGGGCGCTCGCGGTCCTGTCGGCACAGGCGATGGTGCTGTCCTTGACCCTCGGCCGCGAGTGGCTGGTGCTCTTCGTGTACGTGGCGGTGGCCTCGGGCGCCGCCCTGCCGGCCCGGCTCTCCCGCTGGACGGTGCCGGCCGCGACCGCGATGTTGTCGGTGACCGCCCTGGCCGTGCCCGAGGGCCGCGCCTATCTGGCGGGGTTGATGGTGCCCGCGCTGCTCGGCGGGTTCGCGATGGCCGGCGTCCGCCAGCTGGTGCGCACCACGGTCGAGCTTCGGCAGGCCCGAGCCACCGTCGCCCAACTCGCCGCCAACGAGGAGCGTCTGCGGCTCGCCCGCGATCTCCACGACCTCCTCGGGCATTCGCTCTCCCTGATCACCCTCAAGAGTGAGCTGGCGGGCCGGATGCTTCCCGAACAGCCCGACCGTGCCGCCCAACAGGTCGCCGACATCGAGCAGGTCAGCCGGCAGGCGTTGATCGACGTCCGAGAGGCGGTCACCGGCTACCGTCGCCCCACCCTGCCGGGGGAGCTGGCCGGCGCCCGCACGGCGCTGACCGCAGCCGGGATCGTGGCCGATGTGCCCATGGCGGCGCCAGCCCTCCACGCCGAGCTCCCCGAGAGGTCGCAGGCCGCGCTCGCCTGGGCGCTGCGCGAGGCCGTCACCAACGTGGTGCGACACAGCGGCGCCGCCCGGTGCACTGTCCGCCTGGAGCAGCTGCACACCTTGGACGGGCCGATGCTGGTGCTGTCCGTACGTGACAACGGTCGCGGTGGCAGGGCGTCCGCCGGCAACGGGCTGACCGGCCTGACCGAACGCCTCGCCGAGGTCGGCGGCGCCCTCGACGCCGGTCCGCGGGCCGGCGGCAAGGGCTTCGTCCTCAGCGCCCGGGTGCCGTGCCAGGACCTAGGATCCGCCTCATGACCAGCGCGATCGCCAAGATCAGGATTCTTCTCGCCGAGGACCAGTCGATGGTCCGGGAAGCCCTGGCGGCACTGCTCGGGCTGGAGCCGGACATGGAAGTGGTGGCGCAGGCGGCCACCGGGGAAGCCGCGCTGGAGGCGCTGCGCACCCACGAGGTGGACGTGGCCCTGCTGGACATCGAGATGCCGGGGATGACCGGCATCGAAGCAGCCACGCGGATGCACCAGGAGCGCCCCGGGCTCTCGATCGTGATCCTGACGACCTTCGGGAGGCCCGGCTACCTGCGCCGAGCCATGGAGGCGGGGGCCGCGGCCTTCTTGGTCAAGGACGCGCCGACGGCCCAACTCGCGGCGGCGGTGCGCAAGGTGCTGGCGGGCGAGCGGGTGATCGACCCCGCGCTGGCCGCGGTCGCCCTAGCCGAGGGTGCGAATCCACTGACCGACCGCGAGCGCGAGGTGCTGAAGGCCGCGGCCGGGGGAGCGACCAACGCGGAACTCGCCGAGACCCTGCACCTGTCCCAGGGGACGGTCCGCAACTACCTCTCGATCGCCATTCAGAAGCTGGCCGTCCGCAACCGCGCCGAAGCTGTCCGGGCGGCCCAGGACAAGGGCTGGCTCTGAGTGGGCATCGAGGTCCGCCGCGCCTGGCCCCGCGACCTGCGCTCCTGCGCGTCGCCGTCGTGCGGTCCGCTCAGTTGAGCCGGGCGCGTGCCGCTGCGGCCTCCCGGCGCAACCGGTCGGCTCCCGGCACGTCCACGGCGTCGAGGATCTCCGCGTACGCCTCCAGCTCCGCCGCGCCCTCCCGGAAGGCGCCCCGTTCCACCAGCAGCCTGGCCCGGTCGTAGCGCAGCCGGGCCGGATGTGAGGGCAGCAGCAGGGAGAGCTCCAGCGCCCAGAGTTGGACGGCCGACTGCTCGGGCCGCGTCGAAGCCCACGCCCGGATGTTCCCCAGTACCCGTAGGACGATCTCCAGTGGTGCGGCGGGCTCCAGCGATGCGGGGTCCAGCGGGCGCCCGGTCGTACCCACCACCAGCAGCTCCGCGTCCGCGGTGCTCAGCAGGCGCCCGCCGGCGAAGGGGTCGACCAGCACCCGCTGCCCCGGATCGCCGAACCCGACCACGAAATGCCCGGGCAGCGCCACCCCGTACACCGGTGCCCCGGCTCGGCGCGCGACTTCCATCCACACCACCGAGAGGAGGATCGGCAGCCCGCGCCGGCGTCTGAGCACCTGGTGCAGCAGCGAGGAGTCCAGACGCTGGTAGTCGGCCGGCTCACCGTGGAATCCACAGCGTTCGCCGAGCAGTTCGGCCACCGCACCGGCCCAGTCTCGGGGGTCGCCCGGTGCGAACGGCAGCAGTCCGGCCAGGCGGTCCAGCTCGATCTGCGCCTCATCGATACCGGCATCGCCCATCGTCGCGTCGCCCTCGGCGGCGAGCAGCAGACACAGCAGGGCCACATCGGGCCGCTCTTCGCGGGCCTCGGCCGCGAAGGCCCGCCTGAAGCCGCCGACGCCGAAGGACTCGTCCCTGTCGTCCATGCCGGTCCCTACCTCGGGCCCCGATAGTGGTGGTAGCTGTGGTGCAAGGAGAAGCCCATCCGCTCGTAGAGGGCGAGCGCGCCTTCGTTGTCCTCCTCCACCTGGAGCCAGGCCGCCGAGGCGCCCTCCGCGAGGGCCTGGCGGGCGAGCGTCGCCATGACCGCCGTGGCCAGTCCCCGGCGCCGTGCCTGCGGGTCCGTCTCCACCGCCATGAACCCTGCCCACCTGCCGTCCACCACACACCGGCCGATCGCCGCCGCGGGTCCGTCCGCATCCGCACCCGCTACCGTCGCGAACCACACGGAGGGGCCGGCGGTGAGCACCTGGCGCACGTGCGGCCCGAGGGAGGCCACGCGCTGGTAGCGGCGGGCCCAGGCCCGATCGTAGTCACGGGAGAGCCGGACCTGGTGGCCGACGTCCGCGGCCTGGTCACCGACGGGGGCGAGGGCGCCGATCCGTACCCCGGCTGACACCTCGCGGACCCAGCCGCGCGCCGTCAGCTCCGCACAGAGCACCTCCTGGGTCCCTTCGGCGCCGGTGGCGGCCTGAAGGTAGGCCGGGAGGCCGCGTTCCGCGTACCAGGAGGTCACTCTCGCGAGTGCATCGTCCAGGGGTGTCCCCGGCTCGCCCAGCGGCAGGACCGAGTTGGCCCGCCGGGTGAAGCCGCCGGCCGCGCGCAGTGTCCATTCACCGAGCGGCTCGCTCTCCACCGGCTGCCAGGCACGCGCGCCGACCTGGGCGAGCTCCCGGAATCCTGCCGCCGGACCGCGACGCCGGGCGGGAGCCGGTGGCACGACCTTGCCCGCCACCAGGTCGGACTCCGCGATGCGGGCGATCCGCCCGTCGCGCGCTGTGATCAAGAGCACACCCTCGTTCCAGGATGCGAGAACACCCACCGTGTCGGTGAACCTTTCAGTACCCTCGCGATCCGGATTGAGGCGTCGTACGGAGACGCGTCGTCCCACGTCAGTGGGGGTAATACGGACCTCGAAGCGCCCACCGGCAGTTATTTCCACAGCTCTGTCCGCCCCTCCTGTTCGGATCGTGCTCAGGAACGGAGATACTAGGGGCGGGCATCGACGACGCCGCGCTCCCGCGCGCCACCCGGCGAAGCCGATAATTCGGACGCCGCGCCCTACCAAGGAGGAACGACAGCGTGACCTACGTCATCGCGGAGCCTTGTGTCGACGTGAAGGACAAGGCCTGCATCGAGGAGTGCCCCGTCGACTGCATCTACGAGGGCCAGCGGTCCTTGTACATCCACCCGGACGAATGCGTCGACTGCGGGGCCTGTGAGCCGGTCTGCCCGGTCGAGGCGATCTTCTACGAGGATGACACTCCGGAGGAGTGGAAGGACTACTACAAGGCGAACGTCGAGTTCTTCGACGAGCTCGGTTCGCCCGGTGGCGCCTCCAAGCTGGGCCTCATCGAGCGGGACCACCCCTTCGTGGCCGCTCTGCCGCCCAATATGAACGCGGATCACTGATCCACCACCTCGGTCCTGTACGGCTCGCCGGCCGTACAGGACCTTTGTGCTTTGCCCGGGGGCCCGCCGCGGCCCTGTCCGAGAGAAAGTGAGCACCGCCCCGTGGCCGCAGTCTCCGACCGCCTGCCCGTCTTCCCGTGGGACAAGCTGGAGCCGTACAAGGCGACCGCTGCCGCCCACCCGGACGGGCTCGTTGACCTCTCCGTCGGTACGCCCGTGGACCCCGTCCCGGGCTTGGTGCAGCGGGCGCTCGTCACGGCGGCGGACTCTCCCGGCTATCCGACGGTGTGGGGCACGCCGCAGCTGCGGGACGCCATCACCGGTTGGGCCGCCCGTAGGCTCGGGGCGCGGGGGTTGACGCACCAGCAGGTACTGCCGGTGGTCGGTTCCAAGGAGCTCGTGGCCTGGCTGCCGACGCAGCTGGGGCTGGGAGCGGGAGACCGTGTGGCCTACCCCCGGCTGGCCTACCCGACGTACGAGGTGGGGGCGCGTCTGTGCGGCGCCGAGCCGGTGGTCTACGACGACCCGACCGAGCTCGACCCGGCGGGGCTGAAGCTGCTGTGGCTCAACTCGCCGTCCAACCCGACGGGCGCGGTCCTGGCCAAGGACGAGTTGGTGCGCATCGTCGCCTGGGCCCGCGAGCACGGAGTCCTTCTCTTCAGCGACGAGTGCTACCTGGAGCTCGGTTGGGAGGCCGAACCGGTGTCCGTGCTGCACCCGGAGGTGTGCGGCGGCTCCTACGAGGGGCTGGTCGCCGTGCACTCGCTGTCCAAGCGCTCCAACCTGGCGGGCTACCGGGCGGCCTTCCTCGCCGGCGACGAGGCCGTCCTCGGTGAGTTGCTGTTGATCCGCAAGCACGGCGGCATGATGACCCCCGCCCCGGTGCAGGCCGCCGCGGCGGCGGCGCTGCGGGACGACGAGCACGTGGCCGAACAGCGCGCCCGTTACGCGGCGCGTCGCTCCGCACTGCGCTCCGCACTGGAGGCGCACGGTCTTCGGATCGAGCACAGCGAGGCCAGCCTGTACCTGTGGGCGACCCGTGATGAGCCGTGCTGGGAAACCGTTGCCCACCTCGCGGAGCTCGGCATCCTGGTGGCGCCGGGGGACTTCTACGGCGCGGCGGGCGGCGGCTTCGTGCGGGTGGCGTTCACTGCGACCGATGAGCGTGTGGCGGCGGCCGTGAAGCGGCTGGGCTGACGCTTTCCGCGCTGCCCGGCAGGGTGAAAGGCAAGGGGACGGGGCCCGGAGGTGCACTACGTGCACAAGCTCCGGGCCCCGTCTCCGTCCGGTGGAACCGGTTTGTCGCGGGTCAGCCGCCCAGCGGCAGTCCGCCGGGCAGTCCGCCGCCCAGCGCCCCGGCCGCTTCGGAGAGCGGCAGCCCACCGAGGCTGCCCGCGAGGTCCTGGGTGGGCAGCTTGGAGTCGGTGGTCCTGCCGGTGGACTCGGCGGTTTCACCGGCCAGCTGCGCCGTGTTGCCGGCGGCCTCGCCCGCGGTGTCGCGGACGACCGGGGCGGCCTCCTTCACCATGGAGCCGCTCATCTCACCGGCGTGCGGCAGTCCTTCCTGGACGGCAGTGCCGGCTCCTTCTCCGGCGACCTGCGCGGTCGTGCGGGTGGCTGCGTCGGTTGCCTGGCCGAGCCCTGCGTTGTCCAGGGCGGACAGCGGGGCCAGCGCGGCGGAGTCCAGGCCTGCGGCGCTCGCGGAACCTGCCGCTCCGACCACGGGGGCCGCGCCTGCGGCGATCAGCAGCGCGGCGCGGGCGATCCGACGGGTCAGGGGGAGGGACATGGTGCTCCTTTGACGGGGGGCTTCGAGCTGGAAGGGCTGCTCAGTACGCCGTGACAACCGTCGACGGGGCGGGGGAGGTTGCGGTTCAGCTGAGTAAAGAGTTCCCCATGCATCGCATTATCAGCTTCGCTGAAAAGCGGAAATCGGCCACGGGGGAGTAAGGCACAGGACCGTTTCGTCAAGAACGTGCCCGTGAGGTAGCCGCCGAGGAACGGGGTTCGCCTTCCGCTACGGGGAGCCGTCGCGGGCCCCGGCGCCCGCAGCGCTGGCCCGCATCTGCGGGGGGTGGGTACGAGGAGATCTCCTTGAAGCAGCAGGCGCGTTCAGTCGCCCGCCGCCACAGTGATCCGGACCCGGTCGCCGGCCGGCGGACCGGCCGGTGCACCGGTCTTCCACCTGCCCTGGTTCTTGCCCGCCTGCCAGACTCGACCACCGAAGGACACGCGTTCCACGTGCAGCACCGAGGCGCGCGCCACCGCCCAGTGCGCCACCGCCCAACCGCGCTCTTCGAAGGTGTGCCCACCCCGCTCCGCACTCGCCCCCGGTACCACCGTGATCTCCCACCCGGCGGCGCGCGCCGACTCGCCGGCCGACCCTCCGGTCGCCGCCACGGCCTCCTTGCCGAAAGCCCGCACCAACTCCGTACGGACCTTCGCCGGGTCGCCCGCCGTCACCCCACGGGGTCCCGAACAGCTCAGCGACCCCGGGCTGCGCCCGGTCAGTGCCGCGGACAGCAGCCTCGCATCGGGCTCGTGCTTGGCGTATGCCTGCGGGAAACCGCTGCGCTGGACCCGCTGCGCCGCAACGGTCAGCGGGAGGCGGGAGTAGCCGGGCACCTCGGCGAGCCGGTCGTAGAAGATCCCCGCCGCGTATGTGGGGTCCATGATCTGCTCCGGCTTGCCCCAACCCTGCGAGGGCCGTTGCTGGAACAGACCCAGCGAGTCCCGGTCACCGTGCCGGATGTTGCGCAGGGCTGACTCCTGGAGTGCGGTGGCCAGAGCGATGGTCACCGCCCGCTCGGGCATCCGCTTGGCCGTGCCGACCACGGCGATCGTCGCGGCGTTCGCGGCCTGCTCCGGGGTGAAGGAGTAGCTGGGCGCGTCCGGCCCGCCCCCGTCCGCCGCGACCACGGTGCACCGTGGCGCGCCGCCGCTGTTCGAGTCGTACTGGACCGCGAAGTACCCCACGAGCGCCAGCAGTACGACGCAAGCCGCGACATAGCGGACGCGGCGGCTGAGGCGGGGTCGCACAACGGGTTCGGACACGCGGCCCACCGTACTGGAGTCCGGTTACCGGTCCACCGGCCGGACGTCCACCGACTGCGCCCGCAGCCGCGCGCTAGGGTCGAAGCCATGGCCGACTCCGCATCCGATGCATCTGGCGCGTCCGGCGCCCTCCCCACCTCCGTCACAGGGCTGGACCTCGGGCTCGACGCCGCCCAGTTGACCGCCAGGCTCGTCGATCTCCCCTCCGTCAGCGGTGAGGAGAAACCCCTCGCCGACGCGGTGGAGACGGCCCTGCGCGCCCTGCCCCACCTGACGGTCGACCGGTACGGCAACAACGTCGTGGCCCGCACGAACCTCGGCCGTGCCGAGCGGGTCGTGCTGGCCGGGCACCTCGACACCGTTCCCATCGCCGACAACCTGCCCTCCCGGCTCGACGAACGGGGCGTGCTGTGGGGTTGCGGCACCAGCGACATGAAGGCCGGGGTCGCGGTCCAACTGCGCATCGCCGCCACAGTCCCCGCGCCCAACCGAGACCTGACCTTCGTCTTCTACGACAACGAGGAGGTCGCAGCCCACCTCAACGGCCTCGGACACGTGGCCGAAGCCCACCCCGACTGGCTCGCCGGGGACTTCGCGGTCCTGTTGGAACCCTCCAACGGGCAGGTCGAGGGCGGTTGCCAGGGAACGCTTCGGGTGCTGCTGCGCACCACCGGCGAACGCGCCCACTCCGGCCGCAGTTGGATGGGTTCCAACGCCATCCACGCCGCCGCGCCGATCCTGGCCCGTCTCGCCGCCTACGAACCGCGCAAGCCGGTGATCGACGGGCTGGAGTACCACGAGGGACTCAACGCCGTCCGCATCGAAGGAGGGGTCGCCAACAACGTGATCCCCGACGCCTGCACGGTCACGGTGAACTTCCGCTACGCCCCCGACCGCTCCGAGGCCGAGGCCGTCGCACACGTCCGCGAGGTCTTCGCGGACTGCCAGGTCACGGAATTCATCGTGGACGACCATTCCGGCGGCGCCCTGCCCGGGCTGTCCCATCCGGCCGCAGCAGCCTTCATGGCGGCCGTAGGCGGCAGCGCCATGCCCAAGTTCGGCTGGACCGACGTGGCACGGTTCAGCGCACTGGGCGTGCCGGCCGTGAACTACGGACCGGGCGACGCGCTCCTCGCCCACAAGCGCGACGAGCGGGTGGACACCCAGGTGATCGGGCACTGCGAGGAACGACTCCGCGCCTGGCTGACCTCCTGAATTCCGCTCTTCGTCACCGGGGTGTGCCTACTCTGAAGCGAACGATCAGCAGGAGGGAGCACATCATGGGCAACTCCGAGGGTGGCCGGGGCGAACCGGAGGAAAGGCAGCTCGGGCCGGTGCTGCGCAGGCGGGCCCAGGTCCAGAGCAGTACCACCGACCAGCGGCTGCTCGACTCGCAGGGCCCGTCGGAGTGGGTGCACACCGACCCCTGGCGCGTGTTGCGCATCCAGTCCGAGTTCATCGAGGGCTTCGGGACCCTGGCCGAACTCCCTCCGGCGATCAGCGTCTTCGGGTCAGCCCGGACCGCGTCGGACTCGCCGGACTACGAGGCGGGGGTACGCATCGGCCGGGCGTTGGTCGAGGCCGGTTTCGCGGTGATCACCGGAGGCGGCCCGGGAGCGATGGAGGCAGCCAACAAGGGGGCCCGCGAGGCCGGCGGGGTCTCCGTCGGCCTCGGGATCGAGCTGCCCTTCGAGCAGGGTCTCAACCCGCACGTCGACCTCGGTTTGAACTTCCGGTACTTCTTCGTCCGCAAGACGATGTTCGTGAAGTACGCCCAGGGGTTCGTCGTCCTGCCCGGCGGACTTGGCACCCTGGACGAACTCTTCGAAGCGCTCACGCTCGTCCAGACCCGCAAGGTCACCCGGTTCCCGATCGTGCTGTTCGGATCGGCCTACTGGAACGGGCTCGTCGACTGGCTGCGCGACACGGTGGTCGCCCAGGGCAAGGCGTCCGCCCACGACCTGATGCTCTTCCACGTCACGGACGACGTGGAAGAGGCGATCACCCTGGTGACGAAGGAGGTCGGCCACTGAGGTAGGCCGGTCCTCCTCGTTGGGGTCGCGGGCGGCCTGACCGCCCCCTCCAGTGCCAGGCCCTCAGGCCAGACCCCGGCGGGCCACCGCCGGGGCACGGTGGCCCTGGAGGGAAGCCACCATTTCCAGGACCTGCCGGGTCTCGGCGACTTCGTGCACACGGTAGACCTGCGCACCGAGCCAGGCCGAGACGGCGGTGGTCGCGAGGGTGCCCAACAGGCGCTCCTTGACCGGCTTGTCCAGCGTCTCTCCCACGAAGTCCTTGTTGGACAGGGAAACCAGGACCGGCCAACCGGTCTCCGTCATCTCCCCGAGCCTTCGAGTGGCCTCCAGGGAGTGGCGGGTGTTCTTGCCGAAGTCGTGCCCGGGGTCGATCAGGATGGCCTCACGCGGAACGCCGAGGGCCAGCGCCCGCTCGGCGAGACCGACCGTCACGCGCAGGATGTCCGCCATCACGTCCGGGTAGGTGATGCGGTGCGGGCGGGTGCGCGGCTCGGCGCCGCCCGCGTGGGTGCAGACCAGACCGACGCCGTAGCGGGCCGCGACCTCGGCGAGCTTCGGGTCCACGCCGCCCCAGGCGTCGTTGAGGAGGTCGGCGCCCGCTTCACAGACCGCCTCGCCCACCTCGTGCCGCCAGGTGTCCACGCTGATCACGACATCGGGATGACGGCGACGCACCTCGGCCACGAAGCCGACGGTCCTACGCACTTCCTCGGCCGCGTCGACCTGTTCACCCGGACCGGCCTTCACCCCGCCGATGTCGATGATCGCCGCACCCTCGGCGACGGCTTGCTCGACGCGGGCGAGTGCGGGCCCGTCGCCGAAGGTGGAGCCCTGGTCGTAGAAGGAGTCCGGAGTCCGGTTCACGATAGCCATGATCACCGGCTCGTGCGGGCCGAACTCGCGCCTGCCCAGTCGCAGCATTCCCGTTATTCCTCCCTCGAAGGCTCGCCTGCGACCTTAACTGTCACAGCCGCATGGCACGATCGGGGGCGAAGACTCTGCCCAGGGGAGATGCTCGTGTTCTGGTTCATGCTGATCGCGCTGGTCGTGGTCGTCACCGCGGTCACCCTGGCCGTGGTGGGCGGCGGCGAGGCGGCGGTGTTGCCGGAGGCGGACCCCGAGCGGGTCGCCGACGCGCTACCGGACACCAGGCCGGTGCAGCGCGCCGACCTGGACGCGCTGCGACTGCCCGTCGCGCCTCGCGGCTACCGGATGGTCGAGGTGGACGACATCCTCTTCCGTCTCGGTGCCGAGCTCGCCGAGCGGGACGCCCGGATCGCGGAGTTGGAGACCGCACTCGCGGGCGCCCAGGCGTCGGCGGTGGCCGGCCCCGACCTGTTCAAGAGGCCCGCCCAGGGCGAGGAGTCCCAAGGGCAGGCAGACCGGTGAGCGGCGCTCCCGCCCTGGCCGGCGCGGACGGCCGGCTGCGCTGCCCGTGGGCACTATCCACCGAGGACTACGTCGCCTACCACGACCAGGAGTGGGGGCGGCCGGTGCACGGGGACGACGCCCTCTTCGAGCGGCTGTGCCTGGAGGCCTTCCAGTCCGGTCTGAGCTGGCTGACGATCCTGCGTCGACGGGCCGGGTTCCGTGCCGCCTTCGCCGACTTCGAGATCGCCTCGGTCGCGGCGTTCACGCCACGGGACGCGGAGCGTCTGCTCGGCGACACGGGCATCATCCGCAACCGTCTGAAGATCGAGGCGACACTGGCCAACGCACGGACGCTGGCCGAGTGGGCGCCGGGGGAACTGGACCAGCTCATCTGGTCCCACGCCCCCGACCCCGCGTCCCGTTCCAGCGCGCCGACCACCACGGCCGAGGTCCCCGCGGTCACCCCCGAGTCCACCGCCCTGGCCAAAGCCCTCAAGAAGCGGGGCATCCGTTTCGTCGGGCCGACCACGGCCTATGCGCTGATGCAGGCCTGTGGCCTGGTCGACGACCACCTCGCGGACTGCGCGTACCGAAGGAGCACACAGACCCTGGCCTGACCGCGACCTCGGAACCGGGGGCGCGTCGGGTGCTCAGCGACCCAGGTACTTCGGCTTCTCCTTGGCCAGGAACGCAGCGACGGCGATGGAGTGGTCCTCGGAGGCTCCGGCACGGGTCTGGAGCTCGTCCTCCCGCTCCAGGGACTCCGCCAGCGAATGGCTGGTCCCGAAGGCCAGGGACTGCTTGATCGCCGAATAGGCGGCCGTGGGCCCCTCTGCCAGTGTGCGGCCCAGTGCGGCGGCCTCCTCGGCGAGCCGGTCGGTGGCCACGACCCGGTTGGCGATGCCGAGTTCCAAGGCTTCGGCCGCCGGCACCGAACGGGGGAAGAGCAGCAGGTCACTGGCTCGACTCTGGCCGATCAGGCGCGGGAGGGTCCAGGACACCCCGGAGTCGGCGGTCAGCGCGACCCCGGCGAAGGAGGTGTTGAAGGCCGCTGAATCGGCGACCAGGCGGTAGTCGGCTGCCAGGGCGAAGCCGAATCCGGCGCCGGCCGCGACGCCGTTGACGGCGGCGACGACGGGCTTGGGCATCTGCGTGATGGCGCGGACGATCGGGTTGTAGTGCTCGCGCACGGTGGTCATGGTGTGGTCCGAGCCGTGCTCGCGGTCCGCCGCCAGGAGCGCGACATGTTCCTTGAGGTCTTGGCCCACGCAGAAGGCGCGCCCGGTGGCAGTCAGCACGACCGCCCGTACGGCCGGGTCGTCGCCGGCGGTGCGCAGGGCGTCCCGCAGGGCGACCTTCGCCTCGATGTTCATTGCGTTCATCGCCTCGGGGCGATTGATCGTGATCGTCGCGAGTCCGTCGGTCACTTCGTGGAGCACGGTGTCGGCCATGGCAGGTCCCCTCCGTCGTGGCTCGGCCAGGTGTTGTACCGGCCAGTACAGGGCCAGCATGGCGGAGATCACGGGAGCCGGGCGTGTGACTTGCGTCAAAGAAATCGGCAAGCGTCAGGGGGGTGCATCCGGTAGGTGGGGGCGAAGTATCGCAGGCAGGTCCCCGAAATGAGTGGTTTTGGCCAAGCGCGTTGCGTAAGCGATCCCGACTGATGTTGGTCATCGGGTCCTGACATGCGGGATAATGGCTGGGAAGCAATGTGTTCGATGCCGGGTACTAGGCGCCTGAATGGGGCCGTCGGCTGACGATGAGCTGGTTTCAGGAAGGGGAACGAGCATGGCGGCCATGAAGCCGCGAACGGGCGACGGCCCGCTCGAGGTCACCAAGGAGGGGCGGGGCATCGTCATGCGCGTACCGCTCGAAGGCGGCGGTCGGCTTGTCGTCGAGCTGACCCCGGACGAGGCCGACGCTCTCGGTGACGCCCTGAAGAAGGTCGTCGGCTGACCGCGCGGCACTACTGATCGTTCTTCGAAGCCCCGACCGCCCGGCGGCCGGGGCTTCGTCGTGCCCACCGGCACGGGATCACCGGCGCACCGCACACAGCAGGCCGTCGCCCACCGGCAGCAGGGCCGATTCCAGCGCCGGGCTCTCGCGCACCGTGCGCAACAGCTCCCGGACCCGGAGCACTTCGAAGGGCTGGGCCGCGGAGTCGACGGTGCGACCGTCGGAGAAGACCCCCTCGAAGCACACCAGCCCTCCGGGTCGCAGCAGACGCAACGATTCAGCGAGGTAGTCCAGGGACTCCGTCGGATCGCCGTCGCAGAACACCAGGTCGTAGCCGCCGTCGGCGAGCCGAGGCAGAACCTCCAGGGCCCTCCCGGGAATGAACCGCGCCCGGTTGCCCGCGAAGCCGGCCGCTCGGAAGGATTGGCGGGCGAGGGCTTGACGGTCGGGTTCGGGGTCCACAGTGGTCAGCACACCGTCGGGCCGCATGCCGTGGAGCAGGTGGATGCCGGAGACGCCGGTTCCGGTCCCGATCTCCGCCACCGCCTTGGCGTCCGCCGTCGCCGCGAGCAGGCGCAGCGCGGCACCCGTGCCGGGGGACACCGAACTCACGCCTGCCTCGCGGGCCCGGTCCCTGGCCCAGCGAAGAGCGTCGTCCTCGGCGACAAAAGCGTCGGCGAACGCCCAGCTCGTCTGCCGGTTGGCGGTAATGACCCTCTCCTGTCCCCTTAGTTGGCGCAACGGTGACTGTAGCTGTTGGGTGCGGGAACCCGCAGATGGGACCGGTCGTTAAGCGGGGCAGAGGGGGTGGCCGGACCAGCGGCCGGACCACTCGTAAAGAACGGGCAAAAACGCTTATCCCGCGCTAACGGAGGGGGTGGCTATGGTAGGGGCTCCACTGGACACCACCAGAGCCGATAGGGGAGGTGCGGCTGCGCCTGTGGATCGTGGCGGCGTCTGGAAGCGTCTCCTCAGGTCGGCAGGTGAGCCGAAAACCGTGACCGACACCGCTGGCCGTTTCCGTACCCGCACCGCCGACTCCGCACCCACCGCGACCTTCGCCGCCGATGCGGGCTCGCCGGCGTGGACTCCTCCCAGTTGGGAGGAGATCGTCAGCACGCACAGCGCCCGTGTCTACCGTCTCGCCTACCGACTCACCGGCAACCAGCACGATGCCGAGGACCTCACCCAAGAGGTGTTCGTCCGGGTCTTCCGCTCGTTGTCGACCTACACCCCCGGCACCTTCGAGGGCTGGTTGCACCGCATCACGACCAATCTCTTCCTCGACATGGTCCGCCGCAAGCAGCGCATCCGTTTCGACGCGCTCGGTGACGACGCCGCGGAACGGCTGGCCAGCCGGGAGCCCTCTCCGCAGCAGGTGCTGCACGACACCCACTTCGACGCTGACGTCCAGCAGGCCCTGGACACCCTCGCACCCGAGTTCCGTGCCGCCGTCGTGCTGTGTGACATCGAGGGACTGTCCTACGAGGAGATCGCTGCCACCCTCGGCGTGAAGCTCGGCACCGTCCGAAGCCGCATCCACCGTGGCCGTTCGCACCTACGCAAGGCGCTTAAGCACCGTTCCCCCCAGGCGCGGGCGGAACAGCGATCCCTCGCGGGAGCTGCCGTGGGCAGCCCCGGTACAGGGGGAGAGGGCGGAGCCGCGTGAGTGGATCCCAGCCGACTCCGGCTGAGCAGCACCTGGGAGACCGGCTCGCTGCCCTGGTCGACGGGGAGTTGAACCACGATGTGCGCGAGCGTGTTCTTGCACACCTCGCCACCTGCGTGAAGTGCAAGGCCGAGGCCGATGCGCAGCGCCGGGTCAAGAGCCTGTTCGTCGAATCAGCACCACCGCCCCCTTCCGAGGGGTTGTTGGCCCGGCTCCAAGGCCTTCCTGGCGGCATGCCCTCGGGAGGTGACGGGCCCGGTTTCGGCAGCGCTGTCTTCGGCACGAGTCCGGCGCCCTTCGGCTACGTCAGTGAGGACGTGCTCACCCCGCCCACCGAGAGCGGATTTCGGATACACGAGGTCCCCGACCCGCAGCGCGCTTCGTCCCGGGGACGGCGCTTCGCCTTCGTAGCCGCTGGTGCGGTCTCGCTCGCCGCGATCGCGCTGGGCGGCGCACTCCCGCTGGAAGCGGCCGTGGAGTCCGGCACCCGGCCGGAGGGCGGTTCTCCGACGGTGAGTTCGAACCTCCCGGTCACCCTGGCCGGTCTGTACGCGCGGACCAGCGGTGGTGGCGCCCTTGAGGTCCCGGAGAGCCCACCGGCGGCACCCTCGGCGACGGGGCACGTGCTTCCCGGGGCCCTGGCGGCACTGGTGCGTCCGGGCCCCTTCCCGACCGTGGGGCAGCCGCTGCCGGCCCCGGCTCCGTTTCCACCCGATCTGAGCGAGGAACCCTCATCGGGAACTCCCCCAGCGTCCACCAGGCATCGCGTCTCCCTGCTGCGCTGACGCCGAAGTTCGGCCCGCGGGCGGCTCATCGGGTGAGGTGGGTAGGCGGTCCCCCAGAGCCCGCCAGGGATTATCCGGCAGCTCTTAGGGTCGCTCCGCCAAACCTGATTGAATCCTGCCCGTACGGATTCTGACGGAGCGGCGGGGAACAGAATGAACGAGGCCGAGCGCACCAACCCCAGGCCGCGCTGGTGGAGCGTTCCGCCCGCGCGTGACCTGGGCCCGTCAGGAGCCGCGCGGGTAGCCGCGGTCCCGGCGCAGGGCGAGCCACCGCCACCTGCGGCGCCCGAGGTGTCGGCCCTCACCGAGTTCGCTGGCCCGACCGAGAAGCCGACCTCCCAGCATGATCGGGACCAGGGCCTCTGGGCGGCCCCCGTGACGGGGGCCGCCCGCTCCCGTGGCGGGGAAGGGGCAAGCGGGGCGGGTGAGCACGACCCCTGGGCCGCCCCACCGCCCCAGTTGCAACTACCCGACTCGGTCCAGTGGTCCGGGGCCGTGCCCGGGGGGTCGCGCTACGACCCTTGGGCGGCGCCCTGGCAGATGGGTGATGCCGCTCCGCAACCGCCGGCGCGCCGGCGCGGTGGCCTTCTGGTCGGCGGGGTGCTGCTGGCGCTCGTGGCCAGTGCTCTCGGAGGAGCGGTCGGGGCGTATGCCGAGCGCACCGGTGCTTTCGCCGGCACCGTGGAACTGTCCCAGCCCGAAGTGGAGCGTCAGACCAGGGAACCGGGCAGTGTCGCCGGCATCGCTGCCAGTGCGCTGCCGGGTGTGGTCACCCTCCACGTCCGGGGCGGTGGTGCCTCCGGGACCGGCACCGGATTCGTGCTGGACCACCAAGGCCACATCCTCACCAACAACCACGTCGTCTCGCCCGCGTCCTCCGCTTCGGGGCGGATATCAGTCACCTTCAGCGGTGGTGAGGTCGCCGCGGCCGAGATCGTCGGCCGGGACAGTGGGTACGACCTGGCGGTGGTCCGAGTCCGCGGGGTGAAGGGGCTGAGGCCGCTGCCGTTGGGGAATTCGGACAATGTCCGGGTGGGTGATCCGGTCGTCGCCATCGGCGCCCCCTTCGACCTGTCCAACACCGTCACCGCGGGGATCATCAGCGCCAAGGAACGCCCGATCACGGCGGGCGGGGACAAGGGGGCGAGCGATGTCAGCTACGTCGACGCCCTGCAGACCGACGCTCCGATCAATCCTGGTAACTCCGGAGGGCCGCTGGTGGATTCCCTGGCCCGGGTGATCGGCATCAACAGCGCCATCCGCGCGGCGGACGAGGACCAGGGGCTGAAGGAAGGGCAGGGCGGCAGCATCGGCCTCGGTTTCGCGATTCCGATCAACCAGGGCAAGCGGGTGGCCGAGGAGCTGATCAACACTGGTCGGGCCACCCATCCCGTCATCGGCGTCACTCTGGACATGCAGTACGCCGGTGACGGCGCACGGGTGGCCGTGGAGGAACGGGAGGGCCGGCCGCCCGTCGACCCGGACGGTCCCGGCAGTCGCGCCGGCATCCGTCCGGGTGATGTCATCACCTCTGTCGACGGCCGCCGGGTGCACGGGGGTGAAGAGTTGATCATCAAGATCAGAGCCCACCGACCGGGCGACAGGCTCAAGCTCGGTCTGATCAGAGATGGTCGTTCCCGGACCGTTTCCGTGGTGTTGGGGTCAGCTACCGGATCGTGACCGTCTGGAGTGGCTCGTCGGAGCCGCGTACCGCCTCCACCCCCGGCCCGGGTACCGTGGAACGCGGCCCGGTCCGGCCCGAATGATCCAAGGAGCAGCAAGGTGTTCAACGACATAGGCGCACTGGAGCTGGTCACGCTCGTGGTTCTCGCCGTGCTCATCTTCGGTCCGGACAAGCTCCCCAAGGTCATCCAGGACGTCTCGGGCTTCATCCGCAAGATCCGACAGTTCTCCGACGGGGCCAAACAGGACATCCGTTCTGAACTGGGTCCGGAATTCAAGGACTTCGAATTCGAGGACCTCAATCCCAAGACGTTCATCCGCAAGCAGCTCACGGAGAACGAGGACCTCAAGGAGATCCGCTCCAGCTTCGACCTCCGCAAGGAGATCAACGAGGTGACCGACGCGGTCAACGGCCGAGAGCCACAGGCCCCGCCTGGCCCTGTCGCGCCCGCTTCCACCACCCCTGACCTCACCAAGAAGCCGGCGCACCAGGAGCGCGCGCCGTTCGACGCCGACGCCACCTGAAATCTGCTCTTTCCGGGCATGCCCGGATGAGCTGGCTATCCTCCATCTGTCCGGACCGAGGACGCCCGAGGGGGGCGGGCCGTCCGGACCCGAGGGAACGAGGAGGCCGGAGCGATGGAGACGACGAGCCGGGTAGGAACGCGTACCGCCCAGCAGACGACGCAGCCCGAGGTGGCGCAGCCCGAAGTGGTCCAGGCCGAGGCGGCTCGGCCCGATGGTGGCGGCACCGCCGTGAAAACAGCCCCCGGTGAGGGGGGCGCTTCCGTGGCCGCCACCCGGCTGCGGACCCTCGACGGCTACCGCAGAGCAGACTTTGCCTGGTACGGCCTGGACGAGGCATTCACCGGTCCCCGGTGGCTGCTGCGGGTGGCCACCGGAGCCGATGGCGCGGTCGAGCACGGCGCCATCGGGCACGGGGACGAGCCATGCGTCCGCAGCGGCGAGCAGCCGCAGGCGGAGAAGGAGCGGTTCGCGGTCGTCATCACGGTGGCCAGCTCGCCGCTGCGCCGCAGTGGAGACGGGACGGGAGTCCTGGAAGCGACCTCGGTCTCCTCGGCGGCCTGGCTGGCCGGATCCGGCCTCCTCGCGGCCACCTGGCCCGGCCAGATGGACCACGCGCTGCGGGAGCACTGGCTGGACCAGCAGACCGAAGCGGCCTGGCTGCTGGCCGACGAGCTCACCGGCCCCGAGTGGACCACCTTGACGCTGCCCGTCGACGAGGTCCCCACCCTCTTCCACTACCGCGAGTCCGAATTCGGTTGGGTGCTCGCGGGCACGGCGGAAAGCGGCGCCCACCTGGGAGCCTACGGTCGTGGGATGAGTGCGTACGGGCTGGCCTTCAGCGCGGTCGGTGACATCGCGGCCTACGCCTGATCGCCCGCGCTCGGTGTCACCGGGTCCGTCCCGGTGAGACCGAGCGCGAAGCGTGGTGGTCGAAATGGGGCGGCCGGCTCCTGCCCGGACTGCGGGCCGCGCAGTGCAGTGGGGGGGGGGGGGGGGGGGGGGGGGGGGGGGGGCCGCGCCGCCGCGGCGGCCCCCCCCCGGGCGGCGGGGGGGGGGGGCGGGGGGGCCGCGGCCCCAGCCCCGCCCGCGGCGCCCCCCCGGGG
>NZ_JBIAGC010000057.1:21423-32555 GCF_042869595.1 Streptomyces sp. NPDC006879 | reverse complement strand
GGAGAAAGCGTCCTTGTCCCCACACGCGACCTGCGCCATCAACTCCTCCAACCCAGGACCAGCACGATCAGGAACACCGAAAGGCAACGACTGCCGGGGTGCCTCGCTCCGTCCTGTGAGATGGAGGGGCTCCCGGTGGTCTCGGGGCGTCCGCCGGGGTTCATGCATCGTATGAGAGTCCTTCGAGGTCGAAAGAGCCACCCTCGCGGGTGCGGTCACTGCGGGTTCGGCCGGTGCCGCGCTTGTGAAGGGACTTCGTAGCGGACGCACGTGCGGATGGGTGCCTTCGGACACTGGTTTCCGCGGGGGCGGTCTGCCCGGGAGTGTCGGATGCTCCCGCGCAGGCGGATCTTCGAAGGAGACCGTCCCAATAGTCAACCCAAATGCCGGACTTCACCCTATCGGTGGAATGGCCAATCCGTCCTCGGCAGCGTGCCGAATGGACCGTGTGAGCAGCTTCCGCGCCATCGCCGCCATCCGGCACTTGTGGCCCCACCCAGCGAACCACCCGGCGTCCTCGCCCCGGTGCTCCTCGCTGGCGGTGCTGCCCGGGGTCGAAGCCGAGGGCGGAGGGGATCCGTCCTCGACCGCGCCGGGAGCGACCAGACAGTGAAGCCCACGGACTTCGTGCGACCCCCCGGGCGCCGATGCGCGGACCATACCCAACCCCTTTACATGGTTCAACGAGGAGAAAAGATCATGACCAGCGCCCTTCGTATCCGTCGTACGGCCCTTGCGGTTGTCGCGGCGGCCGTTCTGCCCCTCTCCCTGACCGCGTGCTCCTCCGACGCGGACAAGGACTCCACCGCGGCGGCGACCAACGAGGCGGCGGCGCCCGAGGGCGCCGCCGCCGTCGAAAGCGCCGAGAACGGTGACATGCCTTTCGGGCCGGCCTGTGCGGGTGTGCCCAAGGACGGTGCGGGCAGCTTCGACGGGATGGCCAAGGACCCGGTGGCCACCGCCGCTTCCAACAACCCCGCTCTGTCCACCCTTGTTGCCGCGGTCAAGCAGGCCGGCCTGGTCGACACCCTGAACAACGCCAAGGACATCACCGTCTTCGCCCCCACCAACGAAGCCTTCGCCAAGATCCCGAAGGCCGACCTCGACAAGGTCCTTGCCGACAAGGACACCCTCACCAAGATCCTGACCTACCACGTGGTCGGCCAGAAGCTGTCCCCCCAGCAGTTGGAGAACGGCTCCTTCGAAACCCTCCAGAAGGGCATGGTCACCACCGCCGGCAGCGGTGAGAACTACCAGGTGAACGACAACGCCCAGGTGGTCTGCGGCAACGTCAAGACCGCCAACGCCCAGGTCTACATCGTCGACACCGTTCTGATGCCCAAGTAGGCGGCACGGTCCCGACGCGGGACTCTTGGGAAACGGGCTTTGGGCAGAGCCGCCCGGTGAGGCATCCAGAGCGGTGCCCCACCGAGCGGTTCCCGGCCGAATTCAGTGCCCGACGGGCATCGTCAGCACCAGGTAGAGGGCCAATACCCAGCTGAGCCATGCGCAGGCCGCGTACGCGAGGCGCCGCCGACGTCCGTAGGAGACGGGGTCGTTCGCACCCCACCTCGTCGACGACGTCAGCCGGCCGACCGGCACGGCGGACCATCTTGTCCTCGCGGGCCGCAGGGTCGTGCTGGCCGTGCTCGACGGGGTCGGTGCGGTGGGAAGGCAGGGCACCGGCCGTGCGCTCACCGGAGCGGGGGCCGTGTCCCGGTATCTCGCCTCAGGGGTAGCCAGGGATGTGGTGTGCCGGGGCCGACGCGGCTCCGGGACGTCGACCCCGTCGGACTCGGAACCGAGGTGCTCCTGGGCCAGACCCAGGAGGAAACGGGCGTAGGCCGTCCGCCGCTGGCCCGTGGGCGAGGTCCGCCCGCACTCCCAGGACCGGACGGTCGAAGGGGTCACCCCGAAGGCTTCGGCCACCTGTTGTGGGGTCAGTGCCCAGGACTCCCTGAGCCTCTTGCGTTCGGCCGGCGACGGCAAGGCGGTGTCCGCAGAGCGCAGGTGCGGTGCGATAGTCCGGGTGGATGCAGTCATGCAAGTAGGACAACCCGCCTTCATGTGTGTCCCGCCCGCCGGGGTGAGATCACCCGTGAGGCCTCATCGGATTTCCGCTACGACCTGCCCCGGCCATCTCCGGCCCGCGCGCGTGTCAGGGAGAGCTGCGGCGGCCAGGAGGCCTTGTCGCCTACAAAATGCTCGCAACGACCACGGTCACGGAGGGCGACGGCCCGGCGCTATGAGCGCGGCATACCGCGTGATGGACGTGTTCGGTGATGTCCGAGGCTCGCCGTCCCCGGTGCAGGCTGAGACGGATCTCGATGGACCACCTGCTACCGACGGTGTCCCAGGACGCCCTCACCCCGGCCGTCTGCCCGTCAGAGCCCGGCTGCCTCCGACCTCGAACCAGGTCGGCCAGCGCGGCCTGCGTACCGGCCACCCCCGGTACGCCCAACGTCGCTTGCACCGCTTCCCGTTCCACGTCGGCGCGCTGCGTCTGAGTGTTCCTCACCCGTGGCTCCCGTTGCTGTCACAGAGGACGTCCACGACGTGGACGGCCACCTCCTGCACGTTTAGCCCGAGCTGTTCGCAGGCCGCGACGGAGATCGCCCGGCGCACCGACTCGGCTGCGGCCGGCACCGTCCATGCCATGGAGACGGCGACCTCGATCCGCACGCTGAGCGGCCCCCTCCGTTCCTGCGCACGCATCGGAGCGATACGACAACTACCGCACCGGATTCCGGGCAGTCGGTCAGCGGCGGCCCGTAGCTCCCGTGCCGCGGCGGCCTCGATGATCCAGCCTGCCCCGTCGGGCGACCCCAGCGCGAGGGTGCGGCCCGGACGCAACTCCAGGCGGACCACGTCCATCACCCTGCCCACCAGCCCACCGGACGCCACAGTCGCGGCGTCCTCGGCCCTGGCGCGGCGCACCAACCAGTCCAGCGAACGGAGGTCGGCGAGGGCTTGGGCACAGTACGAGCACTCGCTCGGATGCGCCGGGTCCGCCGCGCCGTCCCACAGCTGGGACAGCCACCGCCCGCACGGCAACTGCTCCTCGGTGTCCGCGCCCTGCTCACCCGCCTCCGGTCGGGGTCGGGGGGTGTCGTGTGCGTTCAGCGCCATGCGCTCATCGCCTCCGTCAGATAGCGCCGTGCTCTGAAGATCCGACCCCGCACAGCTTGTTGGCTGATACCGACGGCCTGTGCGATCTCCTCGTACGACAGTGAGTGCAACTCCCGCAGGATCCAGCAGGCCCGCTGCTCCGGGGACAGTTCGCCCAACACCTTGGAGAGGGCGTCCAAAGCGGCGCCGGTCTCCGCTGCCCGCTCGGGGGAGCCCTGGCCGGTCGGTGCCGGGGGTTCGGGGATATGGTCCAGATCCTCCAGCGGGCGTCGGGCCCGTAGCCGATTGAGGCAATTGTTGGTCACGATCCGGTACATCCAGGTCAAGAACGCTGACTCCCCCCGGTAGTCGGGCAGTCGACGCCAACCACTGACGAACCCGTCCTGCACCGCGTCCTCGGCCTCCACCGGGTCTCCCAGCATCCGCGTGGCCAAACTGAGCAGGCGCGGACCGTGGGTGCGGACCAACTGGGCGAAGGCTCCGTCATCGCCCTCCTTCGCCCGCGCCACCAGGAGGTCTTCACCCAACAGCCGATCCGGACCCTCCTGCGCGGCGTACGTTGCGGCGGCTGGCACTTCACCACATCCCTCGTCCTGTCGCACGGCTCACGGTCCTCCTCCACAGGCTTGGACACACCTGGAGCCCAACCGTCACGCACCCCCGCGGTCACGGTGGGGCGAACCACCCGCCGACATCCGCGACACCCCCCGTGCAGGTGAACCTCCGTCAGCGGACCAAGCCGCGTCAGGCCGCGGAGCGAATGCGCCACCGAGCCCCGGACCGTTCGGTCCGGGGCCCAAGAGATCCGAGTGCGTGCCCGACCGGGGCGCGCGACCCGGAGGATCGCGCCGGTGTCACGCCGGCCGGGAGGTGGAGCATCCGTGCTTCTTCGCATCCGACACTCCGCACCGACCGTCGTACGACTGCTCCTCCTCGCCTGGCTCGCGGTCGCGGTGCTCACCGCTCCGTACACGGTGCGCCTGAGCGAGGCGACGCGGAGCGAACAGGGGGCCGCGCTGCCCGAGGAATCAGAATCCGCCAGGGTGGCCCAGGATCTGCGGACGTGGTCGAAAACGCCGACCAGCCCGCTGGTCGTGGTGTGGACCTTCGAGGGGGACCGGGAGGAAACGGTCCTCAGACCGGAGCGGCTGGAGCGTGCCCGTGAGGCCGTCGGAGTGCTTGCGCGTCAGGGCCTGCTGACCGGCCCACCGGGGCCGGTCACCTGGTCCGAGGACGGCGTCGCCCTCCACGCGGTGCTGCCATTGCGCTCGGCGGGCGAGGCGGACCCGGCCACGGTGCTGTCCGCGGTCCGCAGGCATGCCGGGGCCGTGCCAGGGGCAGCTGTGCACCTTGCCGGCCCGGCCGCCGTCCAGGCCGATATGACCGGGGTGTTCGCCGATGTCGACGGCCGCCTGCTGCTGGTGGCCTGGGGCGCGGTCCTGGTGATCCTCCTGCTGGTCTATCGCAGCGTGGTGATGCCCGTGCTCGTGTGGGGAAGCTCGTTACTGGCGCTGGCCCTTGCCTGTACCTGCCTTTATGCGGCGGCCGGCAGCGGGCTGGTGATCATGGACGGACAGGTTCAGGGCATCGTGTTCGTCCTCATCATCGGCGCGAGCACCGACTACGGCCTGCTGTTGGTGGCGCGCTACCGCGAGGAACTCCAGCAGGGCGCCGCCGCCCCCGAAGCGTTGCGGGGCGCCTGGCGGGCGTCCTGGCTCCCGATCACAGCCAGCGCGCTGACCGTGGCCGGTGCCTTGCTGGCGCTCATGCTGAGCGCGCTGCCCGCCAACCGGGCGCTGGGGCCTGCCGGGACGGTCGCCATGGCCTGTGCCACCCTGACTTCCCTGACCTTCCTGCCCGCGGCGCTCGCCGTGTGCGGCCGGGCGGCCTTCTGGCCGACCCGTGCGGTGCAGCTGCCTGCTGCTCCGCCTGGCCGGTGGCAGACGCTCGCAGGACTGCTGGACCGGACACCCCGCCGGGTGTGGGTGCTGACGCTTGTCGGGCTGATGGGAAGCGCGCTGTTCGCCCCCGGGCTGTCCACCCGGGGCGTGCCTTTGGAGCATGCCCTTCCCCGTGACGCCCCGTCGGTGAGCGCCCAGGCCGTCCTGGCAGCGCACTTCCCCGCCGGCACGGGGAGCCCGATCGTCGTCCTTGTTGACTCCAAGGACGCGGCCGAACTGAATGAACGGGTGGCCCGCGTGCCTGGTGTCGTGGCGGCCCGACTGGTCACCGGGGCTGACGGAGCGCCGCTGGCCGTGGCCGGTCGCGCCCAGATCCTGGCCACGACCGAGGACGGCTCGGACAGTTCGGCGGCACAGCGTACCGTCGCCGCTCTCCGGGCCAGCATCGCCGCCGGGCCCGGGAGCCCGCAGGTGGGCGGGCAGAGCGCCCAGGCATACGACGTCCACCGAGCCGGCGAGCAGGAGCGGGCGGTCATCATGGCCGTGGTGCTGGCGATCATCGCGGTGATCCTTGCGCTGCTGCTGCGCTGCCTGCTGCTGCCGGTGCTGTTGGTCGCTACCGTCGGCCTGAGCTTCGTATCCGCTCTCGGCCTGTCCGCGCTCTGTTTCCATCTGGTGACCGGTGCTGCGGACACCGAGCCCACCATCGTCCTCTTCGCCTTCGTCTTCCTGGTGGCCCTCGGCGTCGACTACAACATCTTCCTGATGCATCGCGTACGGGGTGAGGCCGTCGCCCACGGCACCCGGGTCGGGCTCTCGCGGGCGGTGAACTCCACCAGTGGGGTGATTACTTCGGCAGGGGTCGTCCTGGCCGCGACCTTCGCCGCGCTGATCGTGATGCCTTTGCTCTATCTCGCCCAGATCGGTTTCATCGTCGCCGTCGGAGTTCTCCTGGACACCCTGGTGGTGCGGCTCCTCCTGGTACCCGCCCTGGTGTCGGACCTCGGGCCGGTGGCGTGGTGGCCGGGACGGATCGCGGCGGACACGGAGGTGGCGGGGACCGGACGGAGCACGCCCGCACTGCGGGAGGAGCTCGCTGAACTGTCTGGGACTCGGTGAGACCGCCCGTCGCGGCGCCTTCGCCGCGGCGAGTGGTCCGGACAAATCTCGTTTCCCGCGTGACATCCGCCCGCGCCGGCTGTCCAAGCAACCGACCGCCCATCACGGGCGGGCCGAACAGCCACTTCGAACAGAGGAGACCTGCGATGGCGCAGACGACCGCGGTGATCGACTCCAATTCCCCCACGGCGGACACCGGATCCTCCCGGGTGGACGAGCCGCTCGGCTCCGCCACGCACCTGGCGGAGCCGAGCGACACCCGGGGTAGGACCACGATCGCCGACCTGGTGGTCCTCAAGGTCGCCGGCATGGCGGCGCGTGAGGTTCCGGGAATCCACGACATGGGTGGGGGGCTCTCACGCACCCTCGGCGCAGTCCGGGACCGGGTGCCGGGTGGGCGTCCGAACGTCGGCCGTGGTGTGAAGGTCGAGGTCGGTGCGAAGCAGACCGCGATCGACGTCGAACTCGTCGTCGAGTACGGGGTGGCCGTGACCGAAGTCGCCGCAGACGTGAGGGAGAACATCATCCACGCGGTCGAACGCATCACCGGCCTCGAAGTGGTGGAGGTCAACATCGCCGTCACCGACGTCCACCTGCCCGAGGACGACACCGCTGCCACCGGCGAGCCGCGCGTGGCCTGAGGGCTGTCGCCGTGCGCCCGCCGGGGATTACGGGACAGCCCTTAAGGTGCGTCCGCGTGCTCCCGGCGTGCTGGGGCTGCGCCGTGGGCGACTCGCGCCGCCCTTCGGCGAGTCGCGGACGCGGGTTCACGCGCAGGGGTCCACAGGGCCCAGCCCCTCACGCCTCCACGGCTCTTCGTACCGGGAGCCGCCCACCGCAGAAGGAGAAGCAGAGCTTGAACCGCTCTTCGGGCATGTTCGCCGGCATGGCACTGGCCTTCGCCGGCCATTTCGGAGGGTTCGGTGCCTTCCTGTTGGTCGCTGCCCTCGGCGCTCTGGGGTACGTCCTGGGGCAGGGCCGTGAGGAGGGCCGGGACTTGAGGGACCTGCTCAGTCTCATGGACAGGCACCGCTGATGACCGGGAGGGAGCACACAGGCGAGGCCCTCGGGTCCGCGCGGGCGCGGGGGACCACCCTGGTTCTCGACCGGGCCGTGCGGCGCATCGCCCAACAGGCGGCCAAGGAAACGGCCGCTCCGCTCCTCACGACGCCACGGGTCGCCGTGGCCCGCGGGCGGGGCGCCGACCTCCGACTGGCCCTGACACTGGAGATCGCCTGTGACGGGGACCTCGCCACCTCGGGACGTCTGGTGCGCGCGCACACCCTGCGCCGGACCCGGGCCCTGGCCGGGGTGCCGATCACAGACGCGGTGGTGACCCTCGGCGCCTTGGGCCCGCCGGTACAGGTCCCTTCCGAACGGGTACCCCTCGCCTCCGATGGGGGGCACCGGGCCCCCCGGCCCTGGTCGGCGCGGAGCTTCCCGGCGGTCCTGTTCGCCGGCTCGGGCCTCGTGCTGCTGGCCGCACTGCTGTTCGCCCGGTGGAGCCACCGGCGGCTGCCTGCGGTACCCGAGGCGCTGCGCCCGGGCGAAACGGGGCACTTGGTGCTTGCTGCCGTCGGCTGTGCGTGGGGTCTTTGTCTGCTCTTCCTGGCCGCTGCGCCCGGGCTGCGCGGGCGGGTCCCGTGGGCCTCGCCCGCGCAGCGAATGCAGATCACCGTGGACCGTCGCCTGCTCTCCGATTCCCTGAGGGACGCCGCGCTTGCGGTGGACGGGGTTCAAGACGTCCGCAGCCGACTCACCCGCTCCACCGCTCGCCTTCGCGTCACCGCGGGCCACGGGGAGCTGAGCCGGGTGCAGTTGGGAACGGAGCAGGCGGTGGACCAGGCCCTTGCCTCGATGTCCCTGGCCTGGAGTCCGCGCGTGCGCGTGCGGGTGCGGGCTGCCGGACGGCTTGGGAATCCGCCGAAGGGGGGTGCGGGTTCGTGAACGGCTTGCGCCTGCTGGTCAACCGCTGCCTGTTGGCCGTCCTCGGTGCCGCGATGGTGGTCACGGCAGCGTGGGCTACGGTCTCCGGCCTGCGTGCGAGGGGTTGGGCGGTGCCCGCTTGGCTACCCGATTCGGCGCTGGTCAAGGACGCCGCGTCGATGTTGCCGACAGATCTGTCCCGAACGGGCCTGTCCCGGGAGGAGAGCACCGTGGCGCTCCTCTGCGGCGCGATCGTGCTGGCTCTCTGGCTCGTCCTCCAAACACGCGGGCGTGGTGCGAGGACCGTGAGCCTGGAGAGGGGGGTACGGCTGCGCCGGGTCGGGCTGGAGCGCTGGCTACGAGGTCAGTTGACTTCCAGCCCGGGCGTCCGCCGGGCGCGGGTGCGCTGTGTGGGGCGTCCGCTCCGCGCCGTGCGCATCACCGTGGTCCTCCGGTCCGGTGGGCTACCGGGGCAGGTCATCGAAGGACCGCTGCGGCCCGCCGTCGATCTGTTGCGGCGCGCACTCGCCCGGCCGGACCTGTGTGTGGAGGTGCACGTACGGGGGGTTCGTCGACAGCTCCGGCGCGCTCGGTGACCCCCGCAGCGGTTCCGACGGGTGTTCTGCGGGAGTTCGGGTCGTCCGGGGCCGCGGGGACGGGTGTGTTCGCGGAGTCCTTTGCCGGAATGGCATGCCAGTCAACCGAGTTGGCGCAGCTGGAGGGCGAATTATACCAGCAAGTAGCGGAGTTGGAATGATGTTTATTCATTGGTGATGAGACTAAGACCTACTCCCCACATCAGGCACTAGCGTCCGGTGTCACTCCGAGGCAAGGAGGACGCTGTGCGCCCCACCATTCCCAGAACCCTCACGTCGACCCGCATGCTTGGCACCGGACTCGTCATCGGCGCGCTCGCCGTCACCTTGATGGCGTTGCTCATCCCGGTTCAGTCCTTCGGTTCGGGCAGCGCGGCGGCGGCCGGTGGCCAAGGCTTCGACGATGACGGCCTGGGCACCGTGAGCACCCCCTACGGGCCGTTGAGCCCGCTGGACCGGGACTTCGTGCGCCGAGTGCGATTGGCCGGGCTGTGGGAGCTTCCCGCCGGACGGGAGGCCCAGCAGCGCGGCGAGCGTGAACAGCGCGAGGCCATCAAGAACGCCGGTGACCACCTGGTGATGGGCCACACCGACCTGGACCGGCGGGCCCTGAAGGCCGGCGAGATGCTTGGTATCCCGCTGCCCAATCGCCCCACCGCACAACAGCAGGGCTGGCTCGACCAGATGCAGGCGGCCCAGGGCATCCAGTACGAGCAGCTCTTCGCCAACCTGCTCCGTGCGGCCCACGGCAAGGTGTTCACCGTCATTGCCCAAGTACGGGCACAGAGCCGTAACTCGATGGTCAGAGCGCTGGCCACCGTGACCAACTCCGTAGTCCTCGACCACATCACGGTCCTGGAGGAGACCGGCATGGTCGACTTCGACGCCCTCAACGAAGGCAAGTGATTCCATGAGGCCCCAGAGCCACAAACGCAATCGAATAACCAACAAGACCCTCGCCCTGATCGGAGTGCTGGTGCTGGGCGGCGGCGGGACGGCGATCGTCGCCGCGAACGCCAACGCCACAGTCACGGCGCCCAGGTCCGGCCAGCGTTCCGTAGCGTGGACCGGCACCGTCGACTGCCCCGATGTGGGTGACCGGTTGCGTGTGGTCCCCGCCTCCACCAGGCGTGAGGTGGATCGCAGGCTCGCCCAGCTCGACACCCAAGTCGCCCAGGCATACCGGCGCCTCGCGTGGCGCCGTGGCAGGGAACGAGAGGTCCTCGACGCGCTCCGCAAGCAGCGGCAGCAGAACATCACCAGGATCGCCGACACGATCGCCCGAGCCGGTGTGGCCCGTCCGCGAGGCCTGGACGCGATGAGCGCCTGCCAGATCAAGTCGGGGCAGCCCGACAGCGGCAACGGGCAGGAACAGTCCGGGGGGAACTCCGGAGCCGGGCAGGACTCGGGCGGCAAGGACGGTTCCAGCGACCAGAACCCGCCTGCCGGCAACGGCCCCGCCCGCGCCGACTTCGTCGACATCACCCGGGTACGGCCGAACGTGCGGCAGCCACGGGATCTGCGGAACTCCTCACGTGGCAGCTTCAGTTCCAGCTGCGGCACCAACCGGCAGCGCAAGTTCAACTCCGACAACGTGATTGTCGCTCCCGGTGTCTCCAACGGCGCCCACCACATGCACGACTACGTGGGCAACCGGTCCACCGATGCCTTCTCCACCAACGAGAGCCTCGCAGCCTCCGGCACCACCTGCTCCAACGGCGACCAGTCCACTTACTACTGGCCCGTGCTGCGGCTGCAGGACGGCAGGCAGGAACGCGACGCGAACGCACCCGGCGGAGGCACCGAGGGCAACGCGGGCACGATCCTCACCCCGCGGGAAGTGACGATCAAGTTCGTCGGCAGCCCGGTCAGCAAGGTCACCGCGATGCCGCGGTTCCTGCGGATCATCACCGGGGACGCCAAGGCGTTCACCAACGGCACCGCCAACGCCAACGCGTCATGGAGCTGTACCGGTTTCGAGAACCGACAGTTGAAGGACAAGTACCCGCTGTGTCCGCGCGGGAGCAACGTGGTGCGGACCTTCAAGTTCCAAAGCTGCTGGGACGGTCAGAACACGGACAGCGCGAACCACCGTACCCATGTGACCTTCGCCCAGGCCGATGGCCGCTGCCCCTCGGGCTTCCGGGCGATACCCCAGCTCGTCCAGCGGATCGTGTACGCGGTGCCGGGCGGCGGGCGGTCCAACCTGTTCGCGGTGGACAGCTTCCCCGAACAGCTGCACAAGCCGGTGACGGATCACGGTGACTTCATCAACGTGATGCAGGACCGGCTGATGCGCAGGGCGGTGGGATGCATCAACGGCGGGCGCACGTGCCGCTGACGCAGCCGGGCGAACCGTACACAGCCGCGGGGGGGGGGGGGGGGGGGGGGGGGGGGGGGCGGGGCGGGCGGGGGCGGGGGGGGGGGGGGGGGGGTGGGGGGGGGGGGGGTGGGTGTGGGA
>NZ_JBIAGC010000057.1:0-21416 GCF_042869595.1 Streptomyces sp. NPDC006879 | reverse complement strand
TGCGCCGCCGCGCCGCCGCCCCCCCCCCCCCCCCCCCCCCCCCCCCCCCCCCCCCCCCCCGCCCCCCCGCCCCCCCCCCCCCCCCCCCCCCCCCCCCCCCCCCCCACGGCTACGGCTCAGGGACGGCTGATGTCGCTGCGGGTGATCTCCTGTACCGGCGGCACCGTGCGGCTGCCCTCGCGTACGCACTGACCTGCTGCCGCCGCCGACACGACGCCGAGGACCTGGTGTCCGAGGCGTACCTGCGGACCCTGCAGGCGGTACGGGCCGGCACCGGGCCACGCGGCGCATGGCGCCCCTACCTCCTGGCCGTGGTGCGGCATACCGCGATGGAGTGGAGCGCGGGGGAGCGGCACACTCTCCCGGTCCCGGACGCGGAGGCCCTGCGCCCCCGGTTTCCCATGGAGGCCGATCCACAGGCACGGGTACTGGCCGGTGAGGACCTGCGCATGCTGGTCCGGGGGTTCCGTGCGTTGCCGGAGCGCTGGCAGACGGTGTTGTGGCGGACCCTGGTGGAGGAGGACTCCCCGCACGAGGTGGCCGCACTACTCGGGCTTTCGCCCAGTGGTGTCTCCTCGCTCGCGCTTCGCGCCCGGGAAGGCCTGCGCGAGGCGTACCTGAGGGCCCACGCCGGACGGCCGCGGGACGGGCTTTGCCGGCATTTCGGTGCGCTGTTGGGCACAGCGGTGCGGCGCGGGGGCACCAAACGGGTCCCGGGCCTCGCCCGCCATCTGGCAGCCTGCTCCTTCTGCACCCGGGTGTACGGTGAACTGCTCGGCGTCAACGCGGCCATGCGCGCCCCGGCCCGGCCCCGCAGCGCCTGCCGGCGATGAGCTCGGTCGCGGCGAGGGGCGCGCGATGCCCGCGGGCCGGTTGGCGGTGCGAGGCCGCTGCGCCCGAGCCAGCACGTGGCGTACGAGGCAAGTACGAGCTCCCCAAGGCCACTGCGGCATCTCCCGCGAGCTCGTCTGATTCCGGCAACGACTTCTTACCTCTCTGCCGGGCTGCCCGAACCGCCCGGCATGGGGCGCCCTGAGCTTTGCCGGGCGCCGCACCTGATGGTGTGCGCGGCGGTTGGGTGTGTCTACGCGGACCTGTCTGAGGTGGGTGCGCCGGCGGAGGGCACCGGCACACGAGACCCGTACGGACCGTTCGCGGCGAGGCGGCAGGGCGAAGGGGCCGGGGCACGCAGTGCGTGCCCCGGCCCCTTCGAAGGTCACAAGCCGTTGACCCGGGCCTCCCTGGCGATGCCCAGGGGCCGCAGGCCCACGCGGGCTCCCCTGGGTCTACCGACCATCCGGGAGTACTGTCGACGGGCCCGCTCCACCTGTGCGGCCAGTCGGCGGCTGCGCAGGGCCATCTCCAGCTCGAAGCGGGTTCGTGGATCCCGCAGACCCGGACCGAACAACTTCTCTATCTGGCGCAGCCGGTACCGCACCGTCTGGGGGTGGACCTTCAGGGCCTTGGCGGCCTCCGGGGCGCCGCCTCCTTCCAGCCAAGCCAGCAGTGTCATCTCCAGACGCTCGCTCTGACGCGGGGTGAGGGCGGCGAGAGGCTTGAGCCAGCGGGAAGCCAACGCACGCATCAACGACTCGTCCTGGAGCAACAGCAGCCCGGACAAGTGATCGTCCACGAACACCGCTCGGGCTTCCGGGCCGCTGCGGGTGGGGGTCATGGCGAGCAGCCGGCGGGCCCAACGGACGGAGGAAGCAGCATCGTTGAGCGGTACGACATGGCCGACGGCCGCGGCGCGGCCACGCAGTGCCGCGTCCAGTACTGCTCGCCCTGCGCTCTCCATCGGCGCCGCAGCGGCGGGGGTGTCACCCTCGACCTCCCGCTCTCCCGGGCGCTCGGAGATGAACTGCGCCTCTCCTGCGGCCAGTCGTTCCGGGTCGGGGATCAACAGGCACAGCTCGTCACCGACTGCCCCTACCAGGATGTCTCCGAGAGCCGAGAGCTGGGGAGCCTCTCCCGGGGTGACCAGCGCGACCGCCTGAACGGTCTGCGGCAGGGGCCAACCAGCCATTCTGGCGAGTTCGGCGAGCGGTGTTCCGGACCCCGGTGAGCCGGCGGCCAACACTTCGAACAGTTCGCGGCGAGCCCGTTCGGCCGAGGCCTTCAGAGGGGTCGACCCGGGCGGGGGCGTATCGGCGGCGACCGCAGGATGGCGCTCCACGGCGGCCGTTTCATCCGCCTCTTCGCCGATTGCGGTCATCAGGGCGTGTTGAACCCCATGTCGGACCTTCTCACGGTCTGTTTCCTCCAGTAGGTCTGCAAATCCGGGAATATCACGCTCAAGTTCCGCCACCACCTCGTCCGCCACGTACGGGAGTACGTGGCGCAGGACGCGGTTTATCTCGCTTTGGTGGCGTGACCGGATGCGGTTCACGAGTTCGTACATCTCTACCTCGTTCATGCTGGGTCGAGACCTGTCCGTGGGGGGCCGGGCAGGCCCGCAGAGGTGCCTCCGTCCCAGGGCGCCGGCGCCCTCGGGCCGGAGTAGAGGGTCCTCCGCAGCCTCGTAGAGGAACCTGCCGTTCACCCGTCCCGGAGCTTTGCGGTGTCTTTGCCTCCGGGACGTTTGCGAAGGATCATGCCGGTGGGCGAGCTCCGTCCGCACGAGCCGACACGAGAACTTGTCACGATGCGACAAAACCTGTGGAGGCCCGGTGAAGTTCAGCGAGGCTACTGCACCCAGAACGACTTGATGCCACTCGGCACCAGCACGATTGCGCGATCGGGAGGCCTCTGATGCCCATGTCCCCTCCGCAGGCGCCCCGTTCACGGGGATCACGCCGCAAGGGACGCCACGCCGGACCGGACCTGAGCGGCGGGCGACACAGCCCTGCCGGACCCAGTTCCGGTCCCAACGGATCACCGCGTCTGCGGACTTACGCCCTCGTGGGGGCGATCCTGCTCTTCCTCGCCGTCGCTGCCGGCGCCGGCGCCTTCTCCCGCTTCTGGGCCTTCTTGGACTTCGGAGCCGGGGTGCTGGCGCTGGTGTCGCTGACCTCGACCGTGCTCTGGGGTCTGGCTGCAACCGACCGGCTGTTCCTCCACTCCGCCCAGCGACTGCTGGCACAGGGGGTACACCGCGGTCTCGCGGTCAGCGGACTCGGCTTCCTGGCTCTGCACATCACGGTGAAGGTCGCCGACAACCGCACCAGCGCCGCCGCTGCCGCCGTACCCTTCACCGACATCGAGCAGCCGCTGCTCATCGGGCTGGGCACGCTCGCCGGCTATCTGTTCCTCGCGGTGGCCGTCACCGGGGCGGTTCGCAGTGCCTTCGCCTCCGGTGGCTCCTCCTCCCGCCTGCGTTCCCTGTCGTGGCGGGCACTGCACATGGGCGCCTATCCCGCATGGGGCGCCGCCTTGGTACACGGGCTGAAGTCCGGTCGCTCGGCCGATAGTTGGGTGACCGTCGGCTACGCTCTGGCGCTGGTCGGCGTCGCGGTGGCGCTGGCCCTGCGGACCTTTCCGCTAGGTGGTTCCACGGCTGGGGCGACCGCACGCATCCCGATCCCTGCCCAACGGACCGGGCCCCGCGCCGCCGGTCCTCGACCTGCCGCCCCGCCGTCGGGACAGTGGGCGCAACCGAGCCGCCCCGAGCCTTCGGGGCCGCAACAGCCTGAACCTCTCGGCGCCACCCGCGGATGGGGCCCGTGATCACTACCCGTCCCAAGCTCACCTCCATCGGCCCGCCCCGACTCCTCGCGGGTCTGGACGGCATGGACCGGCTGGACCGCGTCAATCACCTCACGGTGCACGGCACGCCACCCGCGATGCGCCCCGAGGACCTGGTGGCGCTCGCCGAGAACACCGACCTGCGCGGACGAGGCGGTGCCGGCTTCCCCTTCGCGCGCAAGGTGCGTGCGGTGATCGAAGCCGCGGAGGGCCGGGTGGCCCGCACCGCGGTCGTGGTCAACGGCAGCGAAGGCGAACCCAGTTGTCTCAAGGACACGGCCCTGTTGCTGCACACCCCGCACCTGGTTCTCGACGGCGCCCTGCTCGCGGCAACCGCCCTGGGCGCCGAAGAGGTCGCGATCGGCGTGCACCGCGGCGATGTCGAGCAGTCGGTCCGGGAGGCGATCGCCGAGCGAGGCGCGGACGCCCGTCGCGTCCGGGTCGACCGGCTCCCCGACCGCTTCGTCGCGGGCGAGGGTTCCGCGCTGGTGGCCGGCCTCAGCGGCGCCCCCGCACTTCCCTCCGGGCGTAAGATCCGCACCAGCGTCAGCGGCCTCGGTGGGCTGCCCACGCTGCTGTCGAACACCGAGACCTTCGCCCAGCTCGCCGTCGCGGCACGCATGGGCGCCCTGCCGTACCGGGCCACCGGCCTGCCCACCGAACCGGGCACCGTGTTGCTGACGGTGGCGGGCAAGTGGGTGGTGGAAACCCCCACCGGGGTGCCGCTGGCCTACGTCCTTCAGCTGTGTGGTCTCGGCCCCGGTCAAGGCGTCCTGGTGGGCGGCTACCACGGACGCTGGCTCGACCCGTACAGCGCTGCCCAGACGAGCATCTCCCGTGAATCGCTCTCCGCCTTCAACGGGGTGCTGGGCGCCGGCGCGGTACTGCCGCTGCCCGAAGGCACCTGCCCGGTCGGCGAGACCTTGAGGGTCACACGATGGATGGCTGCGGAGACCGCCGGTCAGTGCGGTCCCTGCGTACTGGGCCTGCCCGCCATCGCGGACACCCTGGCGGAGGTGGAGCGGGGCGCGTTCGGGGCCATGGAAGCCCTGCGTGGCTCGCTCGGCGCCGTGCTGCGCCGCGGTGCCTGTAGCCATCCCGACGGCACTTCCAACTTCGTGGCCTCTTCCCTGGCCGCGTTCCCGGAGGACTTCGCCGCCCACGCCGGGGGCGCCGGTTGCGGCCGGCCCGTCCTCGGCGTGCTGCCGGTGCCGTCCGACGGCAGCCCGCTGGCGCTGCCGCCGGGGCCGTCCGCGGGAGGTAAGGACGCCGAAAGCACGGAGGAACTCCTGGTCGACTGGACGCTGTGCCAGGGACATGGCCTGTGCGCCGACATCGTCCCTGACGTGGTCGAGCTCGGTGCCGACGGATACCCGGCGAAGGCCGTCATGGCAGTACCCCGGCAGCTGCGTCCGCAAGCCGTCCGTGCCGTCCGGCGCTGCCCGGCACTCGCGCTGCGCATCCAGGACTGAAGCCCGGCGCATCCACGCTCGTACCGGCTGCCACGGGGGCCGGTACGAACTGGTGCCCATTTCCTGCCACCGGTTTTTGCGTCTTGTGACAAATTCTCGGGCCAGTGAACACATTCGGGCTCGGTTGCGTATCGATAGGGAAACGGCGTTCGACGCCAATGAATTCAGGAACGAGCAATCCAGGGAGTGGTCGCAGTGGTCGGAATGGTCATGGGGAAGCGGCGTCGGATCGCCTTCGCGACGGCTGCGGTATCGGCTGTGCTGCTGGCGGCCGGCTGCGGCACGGGAGACGACAGCGGGCAGAGCACCTTGGTCCAATCGGCTGGAGGCAGCGGTTCCGCCAATGACGGTTACGGCTCGGACGGATACGGATCGGGTGGTTACGGAGCTCAGGCCGGCTCCTCAGGCTCCTCCGCGAAAGGTGTTGCTGCTCAGCAGCTCGGAATACGGGAAATCGCCGATGTGGGCCCGACCGTCACGGACAGCCGTGGATTTACGCTTTACCGGTTCGACAACGACACGCCGAAGCCGCCCGCTTCCAAGTGCGACGGGATCTGCGCCGACAAGTGGCCCCCGGTGCCCGCTGACGACGCCACCGCGTCGACCGGAATCAACCCCGAACTCCTGGGCGCCGTGCAGCGAGCGGACGGTTCGAAGCAGCTGACGCTGGCCGGCTGGCCCGTCTACCGCTACGACCAGGACGCCAAGCCGGGGGAGGCGAAGGGCGAGGGGGTCGGTGGCACCTGGCACGCCCTGGGCGCTGACGGCAAGCCTGCCAAGAACGCCGCCTCCAAGAGTGGCGAGGAGGCCGCGGACACCGGTGAGGAGGAGACGGAGCAGCGGACCGCCACGGGTGGCGGGGACCAACTGGCTGCGAAACAGGACGCCAAGCTCGGGACGATCCTGGTCGACGAAGCCGGCCGCACCCTCTACCGCTTCGACAAGGACAGCGCCTGGCCGATGAAGACCAACTGCACGGGCGACTGCCTGAAGATGTGGAAGCCAGCGAAGGCAGTGACCGACAAGTCCCGGGTGCGCGGTGTGGACCCCAAGCTGGTCAACACCTTCACGCGCCCCGACGGCAGCAAGCAACTCTCCATCGACTGCTGGATCGTCTACACGTACGTCGGTGACACCAAGCCGGGCGATGTGAACGGGCAGGGCAAGGGCGGCGTGTGGTGGGCGGTCAAGGAAGACGGAAAGAAGGCGGGCGCGTCCAAGAGCTGATCTCCCACAAGCTCCCTTCCTCGGACGGGGAGGCCCGCGCGCAGCGTGACGCGTCGGACCTCCCCGCCGACCCCGCCCCGAACGCACCAGGAGAGGCCGAAGTGCCACCCACGTCCCGTGCCCGCACCGCGGCCCTCCTGGCTGCGGCCCTCGCCTTCCTCGCTGCCTGTTCGGCCCGTTCGGAGAACGTCGAGCCACCCACCGTGGCCAGCCTGGCCAAGGTCGTCGGGTGCAAACCGGAACTGGTCACCGATGCCCGGGAGCTCACCGAGGGCGCCTGCCGTACCGGTGAGGGGGCGTTCCGTCTGCTCACCTTCTCGGCCAAGGAAGGGGAGGAGAACTGGCTCACGGAGGCCAAGGCCTACGGAGGGACCTACCTGGTGGGTGAGCGGTGGGTGGTGATCGCTTCGCAGCCCACCGCGCTGCCCGAGCTGCGCAGCAGCCTCGGCGGAAGAATCGAGGGCGGCGCGGAACACCAGGGTGCTGCCCCCGGTCACGCAGGAGGATCACACCACTGAGGCCTGTCCTTCCTGCTCCTGGAGCTGCGCCCGGTGGCGAGCCGTAGCCAGCTGGTGCCGCACGGCCCGTTCCGGGCGCGCGTACGGCCACGTGTTCCGCTGGCTGAGCACCCGGCCGCGCTGTGACACGCCTCGCATCTGTCGCCCACCGCCTCCTTGTCAGGACCGGCCGGCGCGACCTCGTGCCGGGCGGCGGCTGCCGCGGCTGATCCTCACGGGGGGCCGCCGCGGCGGCCGGCGTCCGTTCCGGCAGGCCCTTGTCGAGACGGCCCGTGGCAGGAGATATCTTGATGTCGAGCAATGTTGCAGACGTGGACGTGGAGCGGAGTACCCGGTGACAGACTCGACCATCATCTATACGCACACTGACGAGGCCCCCGCCCTGGCGACGCACTCGTTCCTGCCCGTGATCCAGGCCTACGCCTCGACGGCCGGTGTCACCGTCGAGACCCGTGACATCTCCCTGGCCGGCCGGATCATCGCCAGCTTCCCCGAGCGCCTGGAGGAGGGCCAGCGCATCCCCGACGCCCTCGCCGAGCTCGGGGCCCTTGCGAAGACCCCCGGCGCGAACATCATCAAGCTGCCGAACATCTCGGCTTCCATCCCGCAGCTGAAGGCGGCCGTCGCCGAGCTCCAGGAGCAGGGCTACGCGCTGCCGGACTACCCGGACGACCCCAAGAGCGACGAGGACAAGGACGTCCGCGCCCGCTACGACAAGGTCAAGGGCAGCGCCGTCAACCCGGTCCTGCGCGAGGGCAACTCCGACCGCCGTGCCCCGGCGTCGGTCAAGAACTACGCCAAGGCCCACCCGCACCGGATGGGCTCCTGGAGCTCCGAGTCGAAGACCAACGTGGCCACCATGGGCGCCGACGACTTCTGCTCCACGGAGAAGTCCGCCGTCGTCTCGCAGCCGGGTGCGCTGCGCATCGAGTTCGTCGCCGAGGACGGCGCCACCACCGTGCTGCGCGACTCCGTACCGGTGCTCGCCGGTGAGGTCGTCGACGCCTCCGTGATGCGCGTCGCGGCCCTTCGCGAGTTCCTGGCCGCCCAGGTCGCCCGCGCCAAGGCCGAGGGCGTGTTGTTCTCCGTCCACCTCAAGGCCACCATGATGAAGGTCTCCGACCCGATCATCTTCGGCCACGTGGTGCGCACGTTCTTCCCGAAGACCTTCGCGCAGTACGGCGCGGCGCTGGCCGCGGCGGGTCTGTCTCCCAACGATGGTCTGGGCGGGATCCTCAAGGGCCTGGACGCCCTCCCCGAGGGCGCGGCGATCAAGGCTTCCTTCGACGCGGAGCTGGCCGACGGCCCGGCCCTGGCGATGGTTGACTCCGACCGTGGCATCACCAACCTGCACGTGCCGAGCGACGTCATCGTCGACGCCTCCATGCCCGCGATGATCCGCACCTCCGGGCACATGTGGGGCCCGGACGGTCAGGAGGCCGACACCCTCGCGGTGCTGCCGGACAGCAGCTACGCCGGCATCTACCAGGTCGTCGTCGAGGACTGCCGTGCGCACGGCGCCTACGACCCGTCCACCATGGGTTCGGTTCCGAACGTGGGCCTGATGGCCCAGAAGGCCGAAGAGTACGGCAGTCACGACAAGACCTTCGAGATCGCCGCCGCCGGTACCGTCCGCGTGGTCGACACCACCGGCGCGGTCGTCCTGGCGCAGGACGTCGCCGCCGGCGACATCTTCCGGATGTGCCAGACCAAGGACCTGCCGATCCAGGACTGGGTCAAGCTCGCCGTCACCCGTGCGCGGGCCACCGGTACCCCGGCCGTCTTCTGGCTGGACGAGAACCGCGCCCACGACGCCAACCTCATCGCCAAGGTCAAGCAGTACCTCCCCGAGCACGACACCGAGGGCCTGCAGATCGAGATCATGTCGCCGGTCAAGGCGATCGCCTTCTCCCTGGAGCGCATCCGTCGGGGCGAGGACACCATCTCGGTCACCGGCAACGTGCTGCGCGACTACCTCACCGACCTGTTCCCGATCCTGGAGCTGGGCACCAGCGCCAAGATGCTCTCGGTGGTCCCGCTGATGAACGGTGGCGGCCTGTTCGAGACCGGTGCCGGTGGCTCCGCCCCCAAGCACGTCCAGCAGCTGGTCAAGGAGAACTACCTGCGCTGGGACAGCCTGGGCGAATTCCTGGCGCTTGCGGTCAGCTTCGAGCACCTCGCCACCACCACCGGTAACGCCCGCGCCCAGGTGCTCGCCGACACCCTGGACCGGGCCACCGGCACCTTCCTCAACGAGGACAAGTCGCCGAGCCGCCGCCTCGGCGGGATCGACAACCGGGGCAGCCACTTCTACCTGGCGCTGTACTGGGCCCAGGAGCTGGCCTCGCAGACCGCGGACGCCCAGTTGGCGGAGGCCTTCGCGGCCCTGGCCAAGACCTTGGGCGAGCAGGAGGAGACCATCGTCGGCGAGCTGATCGCCGTGCAGGGCTCCCCGGCGGACATCGGTGGCTACTACCAGCCGTCGGTGGCGAAGGCCGCGGCCGTCATGCGGCCCTCGCAGACCTTCAACCAGGCGCTGGGAACCCTCGCCTGACCCGCTGCGGGGCGGCTCGGTCCGTCCCGCGCGGACAAGCTCGAACCGGTGCCCCGGTCGGCGATCGCCGACCGGGGCACCGGCGTTCCCTCACAGGTGCTGAGAGCGGTGCGGTGGCTTTCTCTCGATCGTCCCCGTCAGGACGGTTCACGCCCCGTTCCCGTCGAGCTTTCGCAGCCGGGCGCGAGCCGGCCCCTTCGCGCGCAAGGTGATGCCGGTCTCCACCGGTACCTCCCGGTCCACCGCTTCGAGTTCGAAGGACTGCAGGATCATCGCCAGCGCGAGCGTCGACTCCAGCATGGAGAAGTGCTGGCCGATGCAGGCGCGTGGTCCTCCGCCGAAGGGCAACCAGGCGTAGCGCGGCCTGTCCTGCTCGGCCTGTGATGTGAACCGGTCCGGTCGGAACCGTTCGGGCTCCGGCCAGTAGGCGGGATTGCGGTGGATCACCCAGGGCGCCACCATCACGTCGGATTCCGCCGGCACGGTCATCCCGCCGATCTCCCGTGCCTCGACCGAACGGCGGCCGATGATCGGAGCGGCCGGATACAGGCGCATGGACTCCTTGAGGACCTGAGTCAGGTAGGGGAGTCGGTCCAGATCGGCCGCGGTGGGCACCCGGCCGGCCAGGACGCTCTCCACCTCCTGCCTGGCCAACTCCTGCTCCTTGGGGTGGCCGGCCAGCAGGTGCAGGGCGAATGCCATGGAGGTGGCGGTGGTCTCGTGCCCCGCCAACAGGAAGACCAGGACCTGTTCCCGGAGCTCGGCCGGGCCGAACGCCTCCTCCTGCTCGCTCTGCGCTTGGGTGAGCAGCGTCAGTAGATCGCAGGTCTGCTCCCGGGTGGACTTGGGCGCGGACTCCTGCGTACGCCCGTTGACAACCCGCCCCGCGATGATCGCGTCGCAGACGGCGTACAGCTCCTCGGTGGCCGCGGCTGCCCTGCGGTTCGCCGGGGTCGGCCAAGCCCGTGGCGGGTTCGCCGGCGAGAAGCCGCGCCGCAGCACGTACTCCCCGAGGATCGGGAAGCAGCGTTCCACCACGGCCACGGCACGCCCCACATCAGTGCCGAACAGGATGCGGGCCACCGTCCGCAGGGCCAGGTCCGCCATGTCCGGTACGAGGTCGACGGTGGCATCGGGGGAGTCGGACCAGCGACCTATCAGGGCCGCTGCCTCGATCGTCATGGCCCGGGCGTACCCGTCGACGCGCCGCCGAGTGAACAGGGGTTGCACCAGCCTGCGTTGACGAAGATAGTCGGCGTCCTGGCTGGTCAGAAGGCCATTGCCGAAGGACTCACGGACCTCCTGGTAGAAGAGGTTGTCCTTGCGGAAGTTGGCCGAGTCGGTGGCCAGGACCTGCTGTGCGCCCGTCGCGGAGAACACCGCGTACACCTCGTTGCGCAGCCCGGGGGGTCCTGCCACGAAACGGCACAGGTCCCCGAACTCGCGCTGTGCGGCCAAGAACGCGCCCAGCGAATCCCTTCTGAGCTCCCGGACCGAGCCGAGCAGTGGTAACCCCGTCGGTCCGGGGACCGACACCTCCCGTGCGCCCACGCCGCCCCCTAGGCGATCGCCGAACCCATGGTCGCCCGCGACAGCGGTCACGCAGCCGGGGCCACCCGAGACGCCCATTGTGCCGGACATCCCCGAACCCGGCGAGGGTGGGAACTCGACCCACCGCGGTGATCGGCGGCCATGACGGTCTGGCACACTGGCACTGATCACCAAGGCGGCGCAGGCCAGGAAGCCGGTGCGATTCCGGTACGGTCCCGCCACTGTGACCGGGCACGCCCTCGAAGGCGCGCCCGGAAGTCAGACACTGACGCGCCGCCTCTTCACTTCCATCGGGGACGAGGATCCCCGGAGAGGCAAACAGGGCCATGACCCGAACTCGCGCTTGCCTGCGCGCACTTCTCACGACCGCTCTGCTGGTTCCGCTCGCTGCCTGCGGCAGTCAGCCGGACCCGGTGCGCCAGCTCCAAGGCTCCCCCGCCGGCTTCCCGTTCACCGTGACCAACTGCGGGGTTCAGACGACTTTCGACGCGCCGCCGAAGCGTGCCGTGACCATGAACCAACACACCACCGAGATCCTGCTCGCCCTCGGGCTGGGGGACCGCATCGTCGGCACCGCCTACCTCGACGACGCCATCCTCGCGCGCTACCGCTCCGACTACCAGGGCATCAAGGTGCTCGCCAAGGAGTACCCCTCCAAGGAGGTCCTGCTCGCCGCCGCCCCGGACTTCGTGTACGGCGGCTACACCAGCGCCTTCGACGAGGGCGCGGGCCGAGACCGGGCAGGCCTGGAGAAGAGCGGCGTCGCCACCCGGCTCAGCGTGGAGTACTGCACCGAAGGCAAGGTCGGCCTCGACCAGTTGCGCACCGAGATCACCGAGGTCGCAAGGGTCTTCGGTGTTCCCGAGCGCGGAGCGCGGCTGCTCGCCGAGGGGCAGCGGCGCATCGAGGCCGTCAAGGCGAAGGTTTCCGCTGCGGAGCACCCCTCGGTCTTCGTCTACGATTCGGGCGACAACACGGCCTTCACCTCCGGTGGTCACGGCATCGGCAACGAGATCATCTCCCTCGCCGGCGGCGACAACGTCTTCTCCGACCTCAAGGACACCTTCGGGGACGTCTCGTGGGAACAGGTCGTGCAGCGTCGGCCCGAGGTGGTCGTCATCTACGACTACGGTGGTACGACCGTTGAGGCCAAGAAGAAGCGTTTGTTGCAGGACCCAGCACTCAGAGAGGTCCCGGCCGTCCGGGACCGGCGCTTCGCCGTGCTGCCGCTTTCCTCGGCGGTGCTCGGCGTACGAGTGGCGGACGCCGTAGAGGAACTCGCCCGCCAGCTCCATCCCGCCGCCCGGTGAGCGTCCGCCGTCTGCGGTTCCCGATGGCCCTGGGACTGCTGCTCGGCGCACTCACGGCCCTCGCCGTGGCCGCCCTGGTGTTGGGCCCGGTGCGGATACCCGTCCGGGAGGTCGTCACCATCCTCGTCGGCGGCGAGCGCACCGGGCCCTTCGCCGCCATCGTGTGGGAGGTCCGCCTGCCGCGGGTCTTGCTCGGCGCGGTGGTAGGGGCGGGGCTGGCCGTCACCGGCACCGTCTTGCAGGCCCTGGTGCGCAATCCGCTGGCCGACCCCTTCCTCCTCGGCGCTTCCTCGGGGGCTTCGACGGGCGCGGTGCTGGTCGTCGTCCTCGGTGTGGGAGCGGGCGCAGCCACCACCTTCGCGTTGCCGGTCGCCGCGTTCGCCGGGTCGACGCTCGCCCTGGTCGTGGTGTACGCGATGGCCCGACGCGGGGGCACCATGACCACCGGCAGGCTGATCCTGGCGGGCGTCGCCGTCCAGTACATCCTGACGGCCCTGACCAGTTTGGTCCTGGTGCTGTCGGCGTCCGCGCAACACGTCCGGGCGGTCCTGTTCTGGACCCTCGGCGGGTTGGGTGCGGCTCGCGGGGACAGCTTGGCCCTGCCCGCCGCGGCACTGATCCTCGGCACCGCGCTGCTCCTCGCCCTGGCCCGGCCGCTGGACCTCCTCCTCGCGGGGGAGGAAGGGGCCCGCACGTTGGGCTTGGACACCAGTCGCTTCCGTGCGGTCGTCTTTGTCCTCGCCTCACTGGTGATCGGCGTGTTGGTGGCGTTCAGCGGTGCGATCGGTTTCGTCGGGCTGATGGTGCCGCACGCCGCCCGGATGCTGGTGGGTGCCTCGCACCGGCGGCTGTTGCCGGTGGCCGCGCTCGGCGGGGCGGTATTCCTGCTGCTGGCCGACCTGGTGGCGCGCACGGTGGCGGCGCCCGAGGAGATTCCGGTGGGTGTGGTCACGGCACTCATCGGCGGCCCCTTCTTTCTGTGGCAGCTGCGCCGCACCAGCCGAACCGAGGGGATCAGCGGATGACCGCCCGACCACCCGCAGAACTGCGCGTCGAGGCAGTGGTGTTCGAGATCGACGGGCGTACCCTCCTCGATGCGGTGGACCTGAGCGCGGCAGCCGGGCTGACCGTGGGGCTGGTAGGCCCCAACGGCAGTGGCAAGACCACCCTGCTGCGCTGTGTGTACGGTGCGCTGCGCCCCGATGCCGGACGGATTCTGCTGGACGGTCTCGATGTGGGCTCGGTGCGAGTGCGTGACCGGGCCCGCCGCATCGCGGTCGTCCCGCAGGACGCCACCGGAACCTTCGGTTTGACGGTCCGTGAGGTGGTTTCGATGGGGCGCAGTCCGCACAAGCGGTTCTGGGAGGCGGACGGTCCCGACGACGTCCGTCGGGTCGACGCGGCGCTGGCGCGGGTGGGCGTGAACCCACTGGCGGAGCGCGCCTTCGACGGGCTCTCTGGAGGGGAGCGCCAACGGGTCCTGATAGCAAGAGCGTTGGTGCAGGAGCCCGGACTGCTCGCACTGGACGAGCCCACCAACCACCTGGACATCCGCTACCAGTTGGAGATCCTGTCACTGGTTCGGGGGCTCGGCACCACCAATCTGGTGGTGCTGCACGACCTCAATCTGGCCGCAGCCTACTGTGACCTGCTGTACGTCCTGGACGCCGGTCGAGTGGTCGCATCGGGTCCGCCGGTCGAGGTGCTCACCGAGCGGGTGCTGGCCGAGGTCTACGGGGTGCGCGCCAGTGTCGGTGTGCACCCGACCACGGGGGTGCCCACCCTCGTCTACCTCCCCCCGGACCGATGAGCGGGCGCCGTCCTCGGCTGGGGCGTGGGCGCGGCGGTCAACGTCGCCAGGACCGCCGGACCGGCGGGGAGGGCATGTCGGGCGCAGGTGGGGCCGGGTCGTGTGCGGCGGCGTGCAGCGAAGCAGGAACCCACCCGATGTCCTCACCCCACCAGGGAGCAAGGGACATCCCCGGCCGGGACCAGGGGGGCGTCAACCGCTTCGTACCCGCTGTCGCTTCTGCGCCCGTGCCGAGTCCGTGCGGTGCGCAAGTGCTGTCTGACGTTCCGCCAGGAAGGCCTCCGAGCCTATGCGGGACAGGCCATTCCGGTGGCATGTGCACCTCGGTGAGATTGCGGCAGGTGTGATCGACTGGTGTGACTAGATGAGCTTTTCTGGTCGTCCGTTAATGGACTGGCACAGGCTTCCGTATGAGGGGTGAGGGCGCGCCCGCGTCCTACCCACCACAGACGAGGAGCGCCATGACCCCCTGGGATTTGGCCGGGACCCTTCCGGCCGCCGTGAGCGCGCTCGCCGCGCTCTGGCGCCATTCCCGGGCCGCGGGCCCGCACCGCCGCCCGCGTGATCCTGGGGCTCGCCCGTCGGCAGCCGAACGCGATACGACGGTGCTGCGCTACGAGGCCCAGGGCGGCGCCACCATCACCTTGTGGCGGACCGGTCCACCCCAGCGACGCACGGACCCGGAGGGCTACGAGACGTGGTGAAAGGCGCCTCGCACCGGGAGCCGCTCTGCTTCGACGGGGAGCTGGGCCAGCGCCTCCTCGACAACTTCGACGCCTACCAGCGCAAGACCCTGGGCTTCTTGCGCTGCCGCTACCCGGTGCTGACCGGCTACCACGAGGACATCTGGCAGGAAGCCTTCGTCCGGACCGCGCGCGCCTGCCAGCGCGGCCGGCTCGATCCAGCTCGTGACCCCTACCACTACCTGCGCAAGGCGGCCGAGAACCTGGCCCGCGACGCGGTGGAGGAACGGCGTGAGGAACCCGTGGACGAGGAGCGCCTGCGCCGGGCACAGGAATCCGTCGCGGCCCGCGGGGGTCCCGAGACGCGGGCGAGTGAGGAGATCAGGGAGGTGCTGCGCCCGGCGATCGACCGGATGAGGGCCACCCAGCGCCGTGCCGTGGTCGAGTTGCAGTCGCTCGGGCTGGAGGACCAGGAGATCGCGGACAACCTCCGCGTCCCCCGGCAACAGGTCGCCGTGCAGCGGTCCCGTGCGGTCGACGAACTCCAGTCCATGGAGAGCATCCGCAACCGCACCAGGGCCGGACACCTCAAGAGGCAGCCCCCGAGGGAAGGGCACACAGGTGAGTGACGTGAACAACGAGGAGACCGGCGGTTCTGCCTGCCCCCCACCCGGGTCCGCCCCGAGCCACCGCAGCAGGGCGAGGCCGCAGGCCCGGCCCGACGACGGCCTCGACGCGCTGCTGGCCTCGCTGGAAGGGCCTGCGGACCACTGGGACCGACCGGAAGGCGACTGGGGGGTTCCCGAGCCCGACGCCGGGGCCGCGGAACAGCGTCGCCACGCCAACTCCTGTTACCGGTTGGGCAGCACCGCCCTGCGGCGGGGCGAGCTCCGCCCGGCCGGGCGCTGGCTCGGCCAGGCGCAGCGGCACGGTCATCCCGGTGCAGCCTTCCGTCTCGCGGTGGTCGTGCACCGCCGGTCCGTGGGCACCGGCCGTGATGAGGTGGTGGAGCTGCTCGCCCGGGCCGCCCGGTGGGGCCACGCAGACGCTCGACGTCTGCTGACCGATCCCGCCAGCATGGCCCGCAGCAGCCCGACCGCCTGGCAGGACCCGGAGTTCGCCACCGAACTCCGTACCGTCCTGCGTCCGGCCGGCCCCGTCCGCCAAGCCGTCGACGCGAGCCCCCACCTGTCCGGCGGACCCCACCAGGACCCCGTGCAGGCACCGCTTTGGAGCTCCGCGGCGCCGCGGTGGTCTCCGCTCGCGCTTCGCGCGCCCTCGCTGGGCGCCTCCCCGGGGGAACCGTCCCGCGGCGCCGCGGGGGGTTCACGGGAGAAGGCGCACCGGGCGCTACGCGTGCTGGAGGCGATCAGCCGTCACTCGGGTGGGGTGAGCAGGTCCCAGCTCGCCCGGGAGACCTCGCTGCCCCACCGGGTGCTCGGCGAGGTCCTGGGAATGCTGTGCCGCCAGAGGCTGGCGATCTGGCTCACGGACGGGGCGTACACGGCCGGGCCCGCTCTGCGTGCCCTCGGGTCGGGCGACCGGGCCGCCTCCGAACGGACTTTGCGGCGCACCCTCCTCGCGCTGCGGGACGCCGTCGGTGCGGCCGTCTACGTCTCCCGTTACGAAGCCGGTGAGGTCCGCATCTCGCACTTCGCGGACGGGCCGGGCACCCCTTGCGTCCTTGAGTGGGTGGACTTCCGCGCCGCGGCCCACGCCAGCGCCGTCGGGAAGTGCCTGCTGTCCCAGTTGGACCCGGACGGCCGCCGCGATCACGTGTCCCGGCACCGGACCGCCCGGTTCACCTCGCGCACCATCACCGATGAGAAGGTCCTCTTCACCAGGCTCGACAGCCAGCCGCCCTCCGTGCCGGTCCTCGACCTCCAGGAGTACGCGGAAGGCACGGTCTGTGCGGCCGTCCCGGTCAACCTGGGTGCAGAAGTGACCTGTGTGGCCCTGTCCCTCCCGTACACCCAAGCCCACCGCCTGGCGGAGGCGTGCCGGATCCTCAGCGGTCAGGCGGCGACCGTGCTCCTGTCGCTGTTGCTGGTGGGGGAGGCAGGTCGTGGGGCTTCCAGCGGTACCTCCCAGGGGCACGGAGCCACCACGACCACCGAGGGCGGATCCGCCGCGGAGCCGATCCTGACGGGGGACTTCCTTCGACACCACCGTGCCTACCTGCCGATGCCTCCCGGCCACCGCCCGGATACCACCCCCCGGGGGTATTGGGCCGAAGGCGCCGCCTCGCCGCACGGCTACGTCCTCGACTGCGCCGGTGCCCCATCCGCGGACGCCGGGACGCTGGTGCTGCCCCGCAGGGCGGGTGATCTCCTCACACCCGGCGCCCCCACCGACCGGTTGCCGACCGGCTGGCCCCCCTCGCCGCACTGGCGGGGAGACCCGGCGCTGCGCTGCGCTCAGGCGGCCACCGGCGCCGCCTGAGGTCTTCGCCCGGTGGCCGTTCGAGACCGGCCCGGGGGCGGTGGCCGCGCGGGCCCGCGGCGGGCGGGGCAGAATGGCTCCGGGGGCATGTGTGGTCACACTGTGTGATGTCCGCGCCCAAGGGAACAGGAGTGTGCATGCTGCTGCCCGACAAGACGCTGCTGGACTCGCTGCTCCGGCGCTACCACGCCTGGGAGACGGTGGTCCGTCTCGCCCCACGGGACGCCACCAGCCGGCGCCGGCTGGAAGACGTCGCGTACACGCTGTGCGTGCTCATGGGGCGGCGGACGGCAGTCGAAGCGGTCAGCGCGGCCGAACGCTACCTCATGGGCCGGCCGTCGACGCAGGTAGACGCCGCGGCTTCGCAGCCCGGTCCCGCCGGTTCGCGGTCGGCCCGGGTGCGACCTTCAGCGCGTCGTCACGGTCCGCACTCGGCGACCGCGCGGGTCAGGTCGACGATGCGGGCGCGCGCGGCGCGTCCCTCCGGGACCGGGAGCAGCGGGTAACCGTGCGACTGGCCCGGCGCCAGGTGGTAGTCCGGGTCCGCCCCGGCGGCTCGCAGCCGTTCGCGCAGTTCGAGGGCGTCGGTGTGCAGCACGTCCCGGGTGCCGGTGAAGACGCTCAGCGGGGCGAGCCCGGACAGCTTCCCGTACAGCGGGCTGACCATCGGATGGGTCGCTTCCTTGGTGCCGGCGTACAGCCGGCCCGCTTCGCGCAGGCCGGGGAGACCGAGCACGGGGTCGAGCGGTTCCACTGCCTCCTGGCCGGGGTGGCTGGCGCTCAGATCCAGCCAGGGGGAGACCAGGACGATCCGCGAGGGCAGCAGCCCCGAGCGGTCGCGCAGCCGCTGGGCGGCTGCCAGCGCGAGCCCGCCACCGGCTCCGGTGCCCAGCAGGACGGTGCCTCCCGTGCCCCCGTTGGTGATGAGCCCGCTGAGCAGGTCAGCGGCGGCCGGGACGTTGCGTTCCGCGGTGCCGCGCGGCGCCAACGTGTAGGCCGGGACGACGCAGTGGGCGCCGGCCTCGGTGACCAGTTGGCGAACCAGTGACCAGTGGGAGCGCCCTATCTCGTCGATGAAGGTTCCACCGTGCAGGTACAGCACCCGAACGGCCGCTTCCCGGTGGCGCGGCGCGACGTCGTACACGGGCCAGGCGCCGACGAACGATCGGGAGACCTCAGCGACCCGGCCCAGCCCCCGTGGCGGCCAGTGCGCGGAAGGTCGACGAACGTTGCGCCCGATGTGTTCGTGCACGCGCGCCGCGCTCCCGTAGCGCCGGCGCCTGCCGGAGGCGAGGAGCGCGGCCGACAGCAGCCGACTGCGCCGGGTCCCGGCGGGAGCTGCCGGAGGAGGCGTTGCCGTCCCCCGGTCGCCGTCCTCCCCGGTCGCCGTCGTCGCCCTCATCTCGCCCCCCTTGCCGGTCCCCATCGGTTCCCCCCTCTTCGGATCATCGTACGGGCGGCTCGCGGATGTGAAGCTGCGCTGTTGGCCCGGTTAAGAAATCCTCGATGGACGCAACCCTCCCCCCATGGGCAGATTGGTGATCGTCGCCGCGACCGCGGTCAGCCCCACCCTGGGCGCCGGCGCCGCACGACCCCCGCCTCATGCTGTACCCCTCGCCGTACCGATGCACAACCCGTGCGTCCGGACGCGCCTGTCACGCCTGGAGCCGCACGATGAAGGCACTCGTCAAGCACAAGGCCGAGCCCGGACTCTGGCTCATGGACGTACCCGAGCCCGAGATCGGGCCGGCAGACGTGCTGATCAAGGTGCTGCGCACCGGCATCTGCGGCACCGACCTGCATATCCGCACCTGGGACGGCTGGGCCCAGGGCGCGGTCCGCACTCCTCGGGTGCTCGGCCACGAGTTCGTCGGCGAGGTCGCCGCGATCGGATCTGACGTGCGCGACATCGAGATCGGCGCCCTGGTCAGCGGCGAGGGGCACCTCGTGTGCGGAAAGTGCCGCAACTGCCTGGCTGGCCGCCGCCATCTGTGCCGCTCCACGGTCGGACTCGGAGTCGGCCGCGACGGTGCCTTCGCGGAGTACCTCGCCCTGCCCGCCACCAACGTGTGGGTGCACCGCACTCCGGTGGACCTGGACGTAGCCGCGATCTTCGATCCGTTCGGCAACGCCGTCCACACCGCACTGTCCTTCCCGCTGGTTGGCGAGGACGTGCTGATCACCGGCGCCGGCCCGATCGGCATCATGGCCGCCGCGGTCGCCCGGCACGCCGGTGCCCGCAACGTCGTGATCACCGACGTGAGCCCCGAGCGACTGGCGATCGCGAGGAAGGCCGGCGCCACGCTGGCCGTCAACGTCGCCGAGACGACGATCGCCCAGGCGCAACAGCAGCTCGGCCTGCGCGAGGGCTTCGACATCGGCCTGGAGATGTCCGGCCGCGGCGAGGCGATGCGCGAGATGATCGAGAACATGACGCACGGCGGCCGGATCGCCATGCTCGGCCTGCCCGCCCAGGATTTCGCGGTGGACTGGGCCAAGGTCGTCACCTCGATGATCACCATCAAGGGCATCTACGGCCGGGAGATGTTCGAGACCTGGTACGCCATGACGGTGTTGCTCGAAGGCGGTCTGGACCTGAGCCCGGTCATCACCGGCTCCTATGGTTACCAGGACTTCGAAGCCGCCTTCGACGAGGCGGCCACCGCACGCAGCGGCAAGATCATCCTGGACTGGACGGCCTGACCCCGGGCCGGTTGCCGCCACCGCCGCCAGCCAAGACCAACCGTCCCCGGGCCGGGCCCCGCACACCCTCCCCCTCCCGCGGGGCCCGGCCCCCTCCCGCTTCCGCGCCCGTACGCCCAAGGAGCCCCGAACATGTACGAGTCCGTACGCGCTGACCTCCGCGCCACCCTCGACGAGATCCGTGCCGCCGGTCTGCACAAGCCCGAACGGGTCATAGGAACACCCCAGAACGCCTCCGTGGACGTCACCTCCGGTGGAGCCGCCGGTGAGGTGCTGAACTTCTGCGCCAACAACTACCTGGGGCTGGCGGACCACCCCGAGGTCGTCACCGCGGCCAAGGAGGCCCTGGACCGCTGGGGTTACGGCATGGCCTCCGTGCGCTTCATCTGCGGCACCCAGGAGGTCCACAAGGAGCTGGAGAGGCGCCTCTCGGCCTTCCTCGGCCAGGAGGACACGATCTTGTACTCCTCCTGCTTCGACGCCAACGGGGGCGTCTTCGAGACCCTCCTCGGTCCCGAGGACGCGGTCATCTCCGACGCCCTCAACCACGCCAGCATCATCGACGGGATCCGACTGTCCAAGGCCCGCCGGCTGCGCTACGCGAACCGCGATCTCGCCGAACTAGAGACGCGGCTCAAGGAGTCCCAGGACGCGCGCCGCCGCCTGATCGTCACCGACGGCGTGTTCTCCATGGACGGATACGTGGCGCCGCTCGCCGAGATCTGCGATCTCGCCGACCGCTACGACGCGATGGTCATGGTCGACGACTCGCACGCCGTCGGTTTCGTGGGCCCCGGTGGGCGCGGCACCCCAGAACTCCACGGGGTCATGGACCGGGTCGACATCATCACCGGCACCCTCGGCAAGGCCCTCGGCGGCGCTTCCGGCGGATACGTCTGTGCACGCAGCGAGATCGTCGAGCTGCTGCGCCAGCGTTCGCGTCCGTACCTCTTCTCCAACTCCCTGGCCCCGGTGATCGCCGCCGCGTCCCTGAAGGTCCTCGACCTGCTGGAGTCCGCCGGTGACCTGCGCGAGCGGCTCGCCGCCAACACCGCGCTCTTCCGTTCCAAGATGGGTGAGGCCGGCTTCGAGATCCTGCCCGGAGACCACGCCATCGCCCCCGTCATGATCGGTGATGCGGCGGAAGCCGGGCGGATGGCGGAACTGCTGCTGGAGCGGGGTGTCTACGTGATCGGCTTCTCCTATCCCGTCGTGCCCATGGGCGCGGCCCGCATCCGGGTCCAGCTCTCCGCCGCGCACTCCACACAGGACGTCGAGCGCGCCGTGGCTGCCTTCATCGACGCCCGAGCCGCCCTGCACGCCTGATCAACGACGTGGGGGGGGGGGGGGGGGGGGGGGGGGGGGGGGGGGGGGGGGGGGGCGCGGGCGGGGGGGGGGGGGGGGGGGGGGGCGGCGGGGCGCCGGCCGCGGGGCGGGGGGGGGGGGCGGGGGGGGGGCGGCC
>NZ_JBIAGC010000056.1:0-34336 GCF_042869595.1 Streptomyces sp. NPDC006879 | reverse complement strand
CTCCGGCGTCGCCCACTTCGCCTACGACGACGAGGAGACCTGCCTCGCCGAGGTCCGCTACCTGCTCTCGCTTCTGCCCTCCAACAACCGAGAGATGCCGCCGCACGTGGTCAGCGAGGACCCCGCCGACCGGCCCGCCGACACCCTGCTGGAGCTGGTGCCCGCGGACGCCAACCGCTCCTATGACGTGCGCGGGGTGATCGAGGAGATCGTCGACGACGGCGAGTTCATGGAGGTGCACTCGGCCTGGGCCACCAACCTGGTGGTGGCGCTGGCCCGGATCAACGGTCACGTCGTCGGCATCGTCGCCAACCAGCCCTCCTCGATGGCCGGCGTACTCGACATCAGGGCCAGCGAGAAGGGAGCGCGGTTCGTACAGTTCTGCGACTCCTTCTCCATCCCCCTGGTGACCCTCGTGGACGTGCCCGGCTTCCTGCCGGGCGTCGGCCAGGAGCACGACGGCATCATCCGGCGCGGGGCGAAACTGCTGTACGCCTACTGCAACGCCACCGTCCCGCGGATCTCGGTGGTGCTGCGCAAGGCCTACGGCGGCGCCTACATCGTGATGGACTCACGCTCCATCGGCGCCGATATCGCACTGGCCTGGCCGACGAACGAGATCGCCGTCATGGGGGCCGAAGGTGCCGCCAACGTCGTCTTCCGGCGGGAGATCGCCGCCGCCGAGGACCCCGAGGCGATGCGCCAGCAGAAGATCGCCGAGTACAAGGAGGAACTGGTCCACCCCTACTACGCAGCCGAGCGAGGCCTGGTCGACGACGTCATCGACCCGCGCGATACCCGGCTGGTGCTGTCCCGGGCGGTGTGCATGCTCGCCAACAAGGACGCCGAACTGCCGCGCCGCAAGCACGGCAACCCACCCCAGTGATCAGCCACCGCACCGCTCAACCGCCGAGCATCCAGGAAGGAGTCACGATGACGCAGCTGTTGACCGAGTCCGTCACCGGGCCGGCGCCGATGGCCGTGACGGTCACCGAACGGCCCGCACCGCCCGCGCCAGAGCCGCTACTGCCGCCGCCGGCCGGGCAGTCCCCCGCAGAACCGGTGGCCGAGGCGACGGCCATGGCCGCGAGTTCCGATCCGGCGGCGCCGGGGCTGTGCCATCTGATCCGGGTGGAGAAGGGCGACCCCAGCCCCGAAGAGCTGGCTGCGGTCACGGTCTTGTTGTACGCCCGGCTCGCCACGTGCGAGGAGGCGGACACCGACGGTGAGGGCCGGTCCCGTGCCTTCGCCGGCTGGGCCCGCCCCGACCGCGGCCCCTGGTTCGACGGCCCCCGCACCTGGCGGGCCGGCCGCCAACCCTGACCGATTCGGCGCCGGGCCCGCGGACCGGGCACTCTCGATCCGCGGGCCCGGCGTTTTTCCTTCCCGCGTCCGGAAGCGGTGCTGGTCCGATGCCGGCCTCCGCCTTCGAATCCTTCGTGCTGTCCGGTGGAAGAACCAGGTTAGATGACGGTGATCCGTGGAATACAGGTTTCGTGCAAATCGACGAAATCATCACTTTCTTCCATATTGCAGGGGTAGTCGTTGGCCTGGGCGCGGCCGTGGTTTCCGACTATCTCTTCGTGCGATTCGTCACGGACGGGGTCCTGGACCGGGGTGAACTACGGGCACTGAGATTTGTGTCGGCACTCGTTGTCGTCGGCCTCGCCCTGATTGTTCCCACCGGGTTTCTGTATGCGTTGGCCTCGCCGGAGCGGTGGCACGATGGGAAATTCTGGGCCATTGCCACCGTGACGGCTGTCATCTGCATCAACGGGGCTGTCATCCACCGCAAGGTGATCCCGGTCTTCGAGGCGCACGTCGACCGCCCACTCGTCGATGACGAATTTGAGAAGACGGCCCTGCTCGTCTTCAACACGGGTGCCGTCTCCACTGTCTCGTGGTGGGTGGCAGTCCTGCTCGGGGTGTGGGTGTCAGCCGATTTCCGCTATCCGTACCTGTACTTCATCTGCGCGTACGCGGTGCTGCTGCTGGGGGGAATCATCACGGTGAAGCTCGCCGGGCCCCGCGTCCTACAGGTCCTTCGTGCCCAGTCGGCCACCGGGGGCGGCAGCGGTTCCGGATCCGTCGCGGAGGTCGAGGGCGGCATGGCGAACCCCGGAAGACCACGCGATTAGAGCCCTCGGGCAGCCCGCAGGCGATCGGCAGTGCGGACGGGCGTTGGGGAGCGGGACCCGGACAGCCCGGCGCCCCGCCGGTGGCGCGGCCAGAGGCGCCGCTCCCCCGACGGGGCGTCACAGGTTCAGGAGGCGACCGCCTCGGCACCGAACCAGCGGTTCAGGGCCGCCGTCAGGTCGCCGCCCTCCGGATTGGCCCACACCACGTGGCCGTCGGGGCGGATCAGCAGTGAACCATCAGCGCGCGCCGCGACCGGTCCTGCGGGCACCCAGTCGCCCCGGACGATGTCGATGCGGTCCACCCAGCCTCCCGCCACCTTCTCCGCGTCCCCGGTGTCCCCCACGTCGAAGAGGATGCCGCGCCCGGAGTGCATGAGCTCGGCGACCGTGCTCCGGCCGCCGTCCTGCCGTTCGAACTCCAGGTCCGGTAGCAGGCGTCCGCCCAACAGGCGGTGCTCGCCGGCCCCCACCTCGTAGCGGATGTCGAGACCGCTCACGATCCCGGCCAGGTGGCGTGCGGCTTCCGGGAGCAGCACGATCTCACGCATCACGGCCCGCAGCGGCTCCATCTCCTCCCCGGTGAGGTAGAGCTGGGTCTGTGCACGGGTGTTGCGCATCAGCCGTTCACCGACCGGGTGCCGTTCGGACTCGTAGGTGTCCAGGAGCCCTTCGGGTGCCCAGCCGTTGATGGTCGCGGCCAGCTTCCAGCCCAGGTTGACGGCGTCCTGCACGCCCACGCTGAGCCCCTGGGCGCCAGCCGGCATGTGGATGTGGGTGGCGTCGCCCGCCAGGAAGACCCGGCCCTTGCGGTACGAGGCGGCCTGCCGGGTCGCGTCGGTGAAGGAACTCACCCAGCGCACTTCGGCCCCGTGCAGGTCTTCGCCGGTCATCCGTTCCCAGGCGTCGGCCACCTCGGACCAGGTGACGGCGCCCTTGTCCTGAGGGCGCAGACCCTTCTCGTGGATGACGATGCGGTCCACGCCGTCTTCCAGGTTGAAGGCCATCACCATGCCGCCGGGAACCTTCTCCCCGATGGGGCGCTGGCGTACGTTCGAGCCGATGATGTCGGCCATGTACATCCCGCGGGTGGCCGACCAGCCGGGGAACTCGATGCCGGCGAGTTGCCGTACCAGGCTCCGACCGCCGTCGCACCCGATCAGGTAGCGCGCGCTCTCCTCGCCGCGCCCCTCGGGGCCGTCGAAGACGACGGTGACGCCCTCGTCGGTCTCCCGGTAGTCCACCACCTCGTATCCGCGCCGGACGGTGACGCCGAGCTCCGCGAGCCACCCCTCCAACATGGACTCGGTGCGGAACTGGGCCACCCCGCGCACGCTGAAGTGGTTGTCCTCCAGCGCGCCGAAGTCGATGCGCACGCCGCCGAAGTGGCCCTGGGCCCATTCGACCTCGCCGAGTCGGTGCAGCAGCCCACGTTGATGGAACACTTCGGCGGCCCGCCGGGTGAATCCCACTCCGCGAGATTCCCCGCTCGGCCCGGGAAGTCGGTCATAGATCTCCACATCGACGCCACCGAGGGCGAGTTCACCGGCAAGCATCAGTCCGACGGGCCCGGCACCGACAATGATCGCGCCCTTTGCCATGTTCGCACTCCTCGCACACAGACAGATGGGTAGGGCTCCACGGTATCGGCGGCTCTCCTGACAGAAGGCTGTTCAACTTCCCTGTTCAATTGTGCAGTTGGCGCAGTTGCACAGCAGGGATGGGGTGCCCGGGGCGTCGGTAGTGTGGGGCCATCCCCGGGAAAACTGTCTGCACGAGGAGTGCGATGATGGCAAAGGGCGTAATAGTCGTCGGTGCCGGCCCTGTCGGATTAATGCTCGCCGGTGAACTCAGGCTGGGCGGAGCGGATGTCGTCATTTACGACCGACTGCCCGCGCCGAGCGGGGAGACCCGCGGACTTGGATTCACCGGTCGTACCGCGGAGGTCTTCGGCCAGCGTGGTCTCCTTGACCGTCTCGGTGAGTTCCGCTGGGGCAAACAGGGCCACTTCGGTGGCGTTCGGATCAATTTCAACGCCCTGGAGGAGAGCCACTACGGGGTGATGGGCCTGGCCCAGTCCCGTACCGAGGAGATGCTCCAGGGGTGGCTCGCGGAGCTCGGCGTCACCGTCCGGCGTGGATACGAGGTGGTGGACTACCGGGAGACCGACGAGGGCGTCACCGTCGTCTTCGACGGCCCCGAGGGGCGCGGCGAGGAGAGCGCCCAGTACCTGGTGGGCTGCGACGGGGCCCACAGCGCCGTCCGGAAGCTGGCGGGCATCGACTTCCCCGGTCTGCCCGCCACCCGCGGTGTCTACCTCGCCGACGTGGTGGGCGCGCAGATCCCGATGCGGCCCATCGGCGAACGCATCCCCGGTGGGGGCATGGTGCTTTCGGTGAGCCTGGGAGGGGGCGTGGACCGCATCGTCGTCCACGAACCGACGGTCAGCGCCGAGCAGGCCAAGGGCGGGCTGACCTTCGAGCAGGTAGCCGATGCCTGGGAGCGGATGACGGGGGAGCGCATCCATCACGCCTCCGCCAGCTGGATGGCCTTCCTCACCAATGCCACCGGTCTGGCTGCCGAGTACCGGCGCGGCCGGGTCTTCCTGGCCGGGGACGCCGCGCACGACCATGCGCCGCTCGGCGCCCAGGGCGTGAGCGTGGGCATCCAGGACGCGGTCAACCTCGGCTGGAAGTTGGCCTCCGTCCTGCGGGGTTGGGCCCCGCAGTCGCTGTTGGACACGTACCACAGCGAACGGCATCCGATCGGGGAGCTGTTGATCCGCAACACCCTGGCGCAATCGCTGCTCTATCTCAGCGGGGAGGAGATGGAGCCGCTGCGTGGTGTCATGGGCGAGTTGGTCCGCATCCCCGAGGCCGCCCGTCATCTGGCGGGCCTGGTCAGCGGACTCGACATCCGCTACCCGGTGGGGGAGGACGGGCATCCGCTGCTGGGCCTGCGCCTCCAGCCCGATCGAGAACTGGAACGCGCCGACGGCACCCGCTCCTCGGTGGCCGAGTTGCTCCACGCGGGGCGCGGCGTGCTCGTGGTGGCCGAGCCGGCCGTGGACGTGGCCTCGGCCACCGGCTGGGCGGACCGGGTCGACGTCCACACCGGCGCCTGGGTGGCGACGGACACCCCGGGAGGTCAGGAGATGCCCGCTGCTGCTCTCCTGCGGCCGGACGGCCACGTGGTGTGGGCGGCCCCTGGCGGCGGTGACCTCGCCGAGGCCCTGACGCGCTGGTTCGGGGCCGCGCGCCGGTAACGCCCGGGCCTGCCGGCCGTTCCTCACGACGCACGGCAAGCCCCGGCACGGCAGTAGTCGCAGGGATCACAGCGCGCGGCAGGGGCGGCGCGGTCACCGCGGTGGGTCGCGGTGGCCGCGCCGCCCCTTGTTCTGGAACGGGAACGAAGAGACAGAGAGGTGTTCACATGACCTTGGACCGACGCGGCGTGATCTCGATGGGTGCCGGTGCGGCTGCCCTCACCGCCCTCGGTGCGGGCTCGGCGCAGGCGAGCCCGGCCGCAAGGGGCCCTCGTGTCCCCAACGATGCGGCCTTGGCGCGTTCGTTGCCCGGGCGGCACCGCTTCCACAGCCGACATGCCCAAGTGAACGGCACCCGACTGCACTACGTCATCGGCGGTCGTGGTGAACCGCTGGTGCTGCTGCCGGGCTGGCCGGAGACCTGGTGGGGGTACCGCAAGATCATGCCGGTGCTCGCCGAGCACTACCGCGTGATCGTCGTCGACGTACGCGGCATGGGAGGTTCCGCCACCCCGGCCGACGGCTACGACAAGAAGACGATGGCCCGTGACGTGTACGAGCTCGTCCGCTCACTCGGGCACCGTTCGGTACACATCGCCGGCCACGACATCGGGGCGATGGTCGCCTTCAGTTTCGCGGCGAATCACCCCGGGGCAACCCGCCGCCTGGCCCTGCTCGACGTGACCCACCCGGACGAGTCGCTGTACGAACTGCGCATGCTGCTGCGCCCCAACACGGGTTTCAACATGTGGTGGTTCGCCTTCAACCAGGTCCTGGACCTACCTCAGCACCTCCTGCACGGGCGGATGTGGACGCTGATCGACTGGCTCTTCGACAACGCCCTGGTCAAACAGGACTCCGTCACCCGATTTGACCGGTCCGTGTACGCACGTGCCTACGACCGGCCCGGCGGAATCCGGGCAAGTTGCGCCTGGTACCAGGCCTTCCACGCGGACATCGAGGCAATGGCGGGATACGGTCGGCTGGCCATGCCGGTGCTCGGGATGGCGGCGCTCTCCGAATTCGACCACTTGGCGGCCACCTTGGAGCGGGTCGCCGACGACGTGCGCGGCGTCATTCCGGTCGAGAAATCCCTGCACTGGCTTTCCGAGGAGGATCCGGAACTCGTTTCCCGTTCGCTTCTCGACTTCTTTGGTTGAGTTGCTCGTTACGCCTGTTCAACTGCCGTCGATCCGCAGTCAACCGGAGCCGGTCACCGTCTATGCGGTGGCCGGTTTCTTTCTTGTGAAGGAAGTGTAGCGACCTTCGCACCCTGAGAAAGAGTGCTCTTCCGGCGAGAAAGCCCCTGACTCTACACTCGCGATTCAGTCAAACTCTTCCCGAGGGAGCGCTCTCATGGCTCAGACCGTGCGGTCCAGACCATCTCCGAGCGTCGACGCGCATCGGTTACCGTCGCTCACCGGAATGCGAATCATCGCAGCTCTGCTGGTCTTCGCGTTCCACGCCGGCTTTCAGTATCCGTTTCCGGACAAGGGCCTGACCCAAGGGTTTCAGCGCGTGTTCGGTCTCGGTGGTGCGGCCGGCGTCGGCTTCTTCTTCATCCTCAGTGGGTTCGTGCTGACCTGGTCGGCGCGTTCCTCAGACACCACGACCCGATTCTGGCGCCGACGCCTGGTCAAGGTCTTCCCCAACCACCTCGTCACCTTTGCCGCCGCCGCCCTGCTGTTGCTCAACGCGGGTTCGGCGCTGGGCGGCTGGAAGGCGGTGCCCAGCTTCTTCCTGCTCCAGGCCTGGTTCCCCCAGGTCGACGTCGCGTCCGCGATGAACCCGGTGGCCTGGTCCCTCTCCGCCGAGTTGCTGTTCTACCTCTCCTTCCCGTTCCTGCTGCGCGGGATCAACCGGATCAGGCCCCAGCGGCTCCTGCTGTGGGCCGGTGGCACGGTGACGCTGATCTTCTGCGTACCGATGATCGCCTGGACCTTCCCCGAAGGCCCCGACATCATCTTCGGGCCGGTCTCCCAGTGGGAGGGCTGGCTGGTCTACATGTCCCCGCCCGCCCGCATGCTGGAGTTCACCTTCGGCATGCTGCTGGCCGAGCTCGTGATGCACGGACTCTGGCTGCGGATCGGGCTGTTGCCCGCCACCGGGATCGCCGTGGTGGCCTACTGGTTGGCCTGGTCGGCCAGTTGGACGTACGCACACGTGGCCGTGATGGTTCTGCCGCTGGGGCTGGTCATCGCCGCCGGGGCCCAGGCGGACGTCACCGGCCGGCGCTCGGTACTGCGCAGCAGACCCATGGTCTGGCTGGGCAACGTGTCCTTCGCCTTCTACCTGTGGCACGCCCTGGTACTCGGTGAGGTCTCCCGGCAGACCGGCGCGCTGCGCCAGTCGTACGGCGTCGCTGGGGGCTTCGCCTACCTCGCGATCGCCTTCGCCGTGACCTTGTTGCTGGCCTGGGCGCTCTACACCCTCGTGGAGGAGCCGGTGATGCGCCGCTTCGGCTCCGCCCGCACCCGACCGCCGGTCGTCGGGCCCCCCGTCGTACCGCTCCCTGCCCCCGACGCTCCGGCGCCGGCGCCGGTCCCCGCGGCAGTCGGCTGATCCACCACGCACCGAAACGGAGCGGCGCCGCCCCGGAGGCTCAGTCCGGGGCGACGCCGCGCTCGTTGCCCGGGCCGGTCCGCGTACGGCGCCGGGCTGTACCGGGTTACCAGGCCTCGCCGGCAACCTGGCGGGTGGTGGCGTTCAGCCGGTTGAAGAGGTTGGTCACGCCGATCATCATCGTCAGGGCGGCCAGCCCCTGCTCGTCGTAGTGCTTGGCGGCCTCGTCCCAGACCTCGTCCGGCACCGCGTCGGCCCGGTCGGCCAGTCGGGTCGCGGCCTCGGTAAGGGCGAGGGCGGCTCGCTCGGCGTCGTTGTAGTAGGGCGCCTCCCGCCAGGCAGCAATCGCGAACAGCCGCTCATCGCTCTCGCCGGCCTTGCGCGCCCCGCGTGCCGCCGCGTCCACACAGACACTGCACCCGTTGATCTGGCTCGCCCGCAGGTGTACGAGTTCAAGGGTCAGCTCCGGGACCCCGCCCTGCTTGGTGGACTTCAACAGGGACAAGATGGCAGGCATCGCGCCGGGCAGGACGTTGGCGGGGTTCTGCATGCGGGACTTCACGGCGGTGGTGGTCATGGTGGTGATCCCTTCCAGGGGGTTGTTCGTCGTTCACCTCTATGACGGAAGGGGGGCTCGGGGTGTGACCGCCAGGCGGGGGGCGAATTCCTGTGCGAGGGGTCACACGGTGACTCCCCGGGCCCACGGCCGTTTCCGGTGGCCGTGGGCCCGGGGCGTCACCTTTCGCGCCCGAGGGCTGTCCCGCCATGGCTGGCGGATCAGCGCGCGTTCGTCAGGTGCGGCCGGACCTTCTCGGGGACGGCCCTCAGAGCAGGGTGCCCCCGGTGGCGTCGATGAAGGAGCCGGTGATCCAGCGCGCGTCATCGGAGGCGAGGAAGGCCACCACGTCGGCTATGTCAGCGGGCTGCCCGACCCTCCCGAAGACCGACATCTGCGCCATCCGCTCCACGGCCGCCGGGTTGGAGAACATCGGCCCACCGTTGTCCACCCGACCCGGGGCCACGCTGTTCACCGTGATACCGCGCGGGCCCAGGTGCTTGGCCAGGTGCAGGGTGAGCTGGTCGACGGCGGCCTTGGAGATCGCGTAGGCGATCTTGTCGGGCTGCGCGCTGCGGGTGATGCCGGAAGAGATGTTGATGATCCGGCCACCTTCGCGCAGCACCCCCAGTGCGCGCTGGGCGAGGAAGAACGGGGCCCGGGCGTTGACCTCGTAGCAGGCGTCGAAGTCCGCCTCGGTCACGTCCTGCGGATCCCCGTAGGGACCCGGCACCGCTGCGTTGTTCACCAGGATGTCCAGGGAGCCCTCGCCGGTGCGCTCCCGCAGCACCGCCTCCAATTCGGCGAAGAGCCGTTCGGCCGCGCCGTGGGCGCTGAGTTCGGCTCCCACCGGGAAGGCGCGCCCGCCGTCCTTCTCGATGAGCGCCACCGTCTCGTGGGCGCCTTCCGCACTGGTGGCGTAGTGCACCGCGACCAGGGCGCCGTCCCTGCCCAGCCGTCGGGCGATGCCCCGACCGATCCCCCGGCTGGCGCCGGTGACCAGGGCCACCTTGCCGTGTAGGCGCAGCTGCTGCTCGTCCATCAGTGAGAACCTCCGGTTGGGTGAGGAGTACGGGTCAGCGGGCCGCGTCGACGAAGGCCCGGAACAACGGTTCGGTGTCTGCGACTTCGGGGTGCGCCTGGACGCCCACCAGATAGCGCAGCGAGGGGTCCTCGATCGCCTCGATCACTCCGTCCGCGGCGCGGGCGGTGACCACCAGGCCCTCACCGAGCCGGTCGATCCCCTGATGGTGGTGGCAGTGCAGTTCGAACTCGGTGCCCAGGGCCGCGGCCACCTTCGAATCCGGCTCGGCCTTCATCTGCCGCACGTCGAAGCGGCCCGGCGCGGCCGGCCCGTGTTCGGGCAGGTGCTGGTCCAGGGTGCCGCCACGCAGGATGGACATCAGTTGCATGCCGCGGCAGATCCCCAGCACGGGGATGTCCCGGCGGATGGCGGCGGCCAGCACCGCCACCTCGGTGGCGTCGCGCACCGCGTCGGTGGGCAGCGTACGAGGGTGCCGCTCGGCCCCGTACAGCTCCGGCCCGACGTCCGGGCCCCCCACCATCAACAAGGCGTCGACGCGGTCCACCGCGTCCTCCACTGCCTGTGGGACGGGCGGCAGCAGGAGCGGTGTGCCGCCCGCATCGACGATCTTCTGGACGTAGTTCCACTGGAGTATGGCGGTGGGTACGGGACCCCAGATCCCGTAGCTCACCGTCGACGCGTCGGTGGTCAGCGCCACCACGGGTCCGCTCATCGCTCAGCCTCCCAGATGCAGTTCCCGGAGACTGCGCCTCCGGATACAGGTGTGGGCCGGGTAGTGGTCGAGAGGACTCGATCACTACCCGGCCGGGTGCGGTTCCCTGGTGTGCGGTCGGCGGGGTGCGGGCCCGCCGACGCGGGACGTCAGGCGTCGAGCGCCGCGGAGATCCCGTCCCACAGCGCCACCCGGGCCTTGAGGGCGCCCACCACGGTCTCGGCGGCCTCATCCCACTTGGCCTGGTCGTCCCCGCACAGGTCGGCGACCATCGCCATGGCCATCGGAGTGTGCTCCTCGCCGTCCACCTCGATGTGCCGGGCCAGGTAGTCGCGGAAGACCGCGAGCTTGCCGCCCTGGTCATCGATCTTGATGACCTGGTCGAACATCTCGGGGATCAGGTCCTCGCGACCGAAGGCGAAGGCGGCGGCCTGGCAGTGCAGCGGGGCCGTCTCGATGAAGTCCCAAGTGGAGTTGACGAACGTGGCCGCCGCGGTCGGCACGGAGGCGTTGACCAGCGCGTCGCGCACGTACTCGCCGGCCCGCAGCCGGTCCAGGAAGTCGTTGATGGGCTTGATGTCCGCCCCGGCCTGCTCCATGCCGTTCACATAGAGCTCGAAGTGGCTGATGAAGCCGCCACCGAGTTCGTCACTCTCCTCCACCAACACGATGTCGTTGATGAGGCGACGGCTCTCCGTCGAGCCGCGCGGCACCCAGGGGACGTCCACGCAGGTCAGGTTGCGTTGCAGGCTCTTTAGCAGTGACATGAAGTCCCACACTGCGAACACGTGGTTCTCGTTGAAGGTGTTGACGTCTTGGAGGGTCTCCAGCCGGTGGTAAATGGGGTGGCTCGTCACCTCTAGACGCGCGGTGTCGATCACCTTTCGGAGTTCGTTGATCGCCGGATTCTCTTTGCCCCAGTCATAGCGCGACGACACTGGAAGTCTCCTCCGTTTTGGGAACGATACGCCTCACAGCTGGACTATGGCCGGTGTGAGCTGGTCGCCGCAACGGACACCAGAAGTAAAGAAGTCCAGGGTGTGCGACTGCGCGGTTTCCGCGGTTGCACAGCGCGCCGGGCAGTTGTGCCGGCCCGTCAACACCAGCTCCCAGTAGTCGTTTTCAGCGCAGGGCGGTCTATGCAATTCTGCCAGGGCCGCCGAAGAACGGCGTGGCGTTCATTGATCTCTTAAAACGTGGGAGTCCCGTATGCCTGCGGAAGCGAACACTTCGACGGATGCAGGGACCGGCCGATCAGAGCGGATCGCCACCCGGACCCGCAATGAAACCTGGAGGAAACCGCCTCGCCGCATCGAGAAGTCCGAGTGCATCACCTGCGACACCTGTCTGCGCAGCTGCCCTTCCGAGTTCGGTGCCATATTCGACCGCGGACTCGATGTGGTGATCATCCCCGAACTGTGCTCGGGATGCCCGGTGTGCGTCATGGAATGCCCCGTCGACTGCATCTACGTCGATGAGGACTGGACGGAGACGGACAACGACATGTGGAACCACATCGAACTCACCTCCGACGGTGCGTCATGACCGCCCCCGCCGAACGTCCCGCAGTCTCCCGCAAGGCCCAGCTGGCCAAGAAGCGGCAGAGCCGGCGCCCCAGCCGCCAGGGTGCACTCGCCGGTGCGGCGGTCAAACCCGACCGGGTACGGGAGGACGACGCCGGCTTCCCCGGCCTCCTCAAACGGACCTGGCAGCTTGCGTCCGACACCCCCGACCTGCGCGAAGCGGTGCACGTCCTGCTTTCGCTCAGCGGCTACGTGCCGGCCGACGTGCAACTGCGCGCCCTGCGCAGCGCGGACGAGGCCGCCTTGAAGGTGCTGTGCGGTCTGTCCTGGCGGGAGGAGGAGGCGGCCACCGCCGCCGCCTACGCCAACCGGGCTCGCGGGCGCCGTCGGCTGGCCGGCCAGCCGACCGCGGACGGCGAACCTCCGTCCTTTCTGGGTGAGATCGGCCTCACCACCGCTGGCCGGGTGGTGGTCAGGGTCCCCTCTCAGCCGCCGCTGGCCAAGACCACGGACCTCGTGGACGGCGTCATGCGGGTGGCGTGGAGCGCCCATGACCTCGCGGACTTCCAGCACGAACTGGCCCGATCCAGGACCCGGTTCGCCCAGTCCGTGGCCGACTGCCGGCAGTGGTTGGGCGACCTGGGCAGCGCGGGACGCGACGAACTGCTCGAAGGGCTCAAGGAAGCGGCCATCCGTACCGCCCCCTTCGTCCTTTACCAGGAGGACAAGCAGTACACCAACTTCCGGGACCGCAACACGGTCGTCGGCAAGACCCTCTGGTCGGGGCACCCCGACTGCGCACTCAGCAGCCTCCAACGGCTGCCCCTGGAACTGTGGTCGGACCACGACGCGGTGATGGCCACCTGTCTGACCCTTTTGATCCGCTCCGCCGGCTACGCGCGGATCGAGGAAGCCAACAACACCCAGCTCTCCTTGGACCACGTCGCCCATCAGCTGGAACGCAACCGACGCACCTACAACCGGTGCGCCGCGCCGGGCAGCAGCATCCCGGCCGTCTCCGGCCCACGGGTGGCCGCTCTCGACGGACTCGCCCGTGGGCTTCGTCAGCTGCGCGGTGAGATCGGTGGCCAGGTGCAGCTCTACCGGGAGATCCACGGAGCGCTCATCCACAAAATCGAGCGGATTGCCGCGCCTTACGGGGCGGTGGCGCGCCGGCGTGAGGACGCGGTCTGCGCGCGGCTGAGCGAGCGGCTGCCGTTCAACGGCGCCACCCTCGCCGAACTCGGCGCGGCCGTGGCCGCCGACCCCGAGTGGCTGGCCCGCCCCCACCGGGGCGCCGTCACCGCCGGGGGTGAGCGGGCCTCCTTCGCCACCGGGCTCGAAGCCCTGGTGTACGAGGCGGTGGCGGCGGCCACCGAGGCCTTCGAGACGGACTTCTCGATGAGCAGGGGGCTGCGCTCTCTGCCGCAGCTCATCCGTTCGCTGCGGGAGGAGGACTTCCAGGAGATCGCGGATTGGGGCATCACCGACTTCTTCTGCTGTGTGGTCCCGTCGGCCGAGGCGCGACGCCACTTCTCGCACTCCACCAGCCACCTCGCCGACACGGCGTGGGCGATGTCCTCGCGGATGCAGTACAACTCCTGGCACTTCATCGCCGGGAACCTGCCCAAGGGACCTGCCATCGAGCAGCGGGACTACTTCGTGCCGCCGACCATCCCCGACATCGCCTTCTACTCCGACCAGCACCACCACGGACACATCGCCGCCAAGGTGCGCTTCAGCATCCGCAGCCCGCAGGCGGTCCAGATCCTGGGGCGGCCCTTCTTCGGCTTCATGGACCTGCGGTTGCTGCGTTGTGAGGGGCTTCCCTTCGACGAACAGGACATGCTCGCCGCGCACCGGGTGTCGGGGTTCATCGCCGAAGCGACCAGCCTGGCAGCGGAGTTGGCGGCCGAGGGGCGCGAGGTGGACGTCACCGCCTTCGACTCGGCCTGGCACCTCGAAACGGTGACCGCCCAGGTGGCCGCCCGGTTCGGCAGTGAGGGGGAGGAGACGCTTTGACAGCCCCCGGCATCCGTGAGACGAGGGAAGCGCTCGCCCGAGGCGCGTACACCACCGTCGAGCACGTCCAGTCGGTCCTCACCGCCATCCACGACAAGGATGCCGACCTCGGGGCGTACGTATCGGTGGCCGGTGAGGAAGCGCTGCGCGCGGCGGAGGCAGCTGATGCGCGCATCCGTCGGAACGGTCCGGCTGCCTGGCGGGACCAGCCACTGCTGGGCGTCACCGTCTCGGTGAAGGACCTCGTCCAGACCGGTGACCTTCCCACCAGCCGCGGGTCGCTGCTGACCAACCGCCGGCCCCGGATGGACTCCCCGGCGGTGGCCCGGCTCCGGGCGGCCGGTGCCATCGTCGTCGGAAAGACCACCACCTCGGAGTACGGGTGGAGCGCCAGTACCCTCGGGAGGCTCGGCCCACCCACCCGTAACCCGTGGGCGCCGGAACTGACCGCCGGTGGATCCAGCGGGGGAGCGGCTGCCGCGGTCGCGGCCGGGCTCTGTTCGGCCGGGCTCGGCACTGACGGGGCGGGATCGATCCGTATCCCGGCAGCCTTCTGCGGGGTGGTCGGCTTCAAGCCGTCCTTCGGCCGGGTTCCGTACGTGCCTCCCGGCGCCGACCGGCTCTCCCACCTGGGCCCGCTGGCCCGCACGGTCGCCGACGCCAGCGAGCTGAACTCGGTGGTCTGCGGCCCGCACCCGAGGGACCCCGACTCTGAGATCGGGGCGGTCGACGCCCCCCGCGAGCCGAGTTCCCTGCGGATCGGTTGGATGGAGTTCCCCGGGCTGACCTCCGGGGTGCGGCAGGTGACCGAGCGGGCGTTGCCGGTGCTCGCCGCGCTCGGGCACCGCGTCGAGCGGATCGAGGTGCCCTTCCGTGACCCCTACCCGGCGTTGATCAACATCCTGGCCGCCGCCGAGGCGGCCGGCACCTCCCCCAACGACGAGGAGTGGTGCGACCCCGGCCGCCTCAGCGTCGTCCACTACGGGCGCCTGTTGAGCGGGGCCTCGGTGATCCGGGCCGAGGAGACCCGTTTGGAACTGCGCACCACCATGTCCACCGTCATGGACCGCTATGACCTGCTGGCCATGGCCACCGTGCCGATCGAGCCGTTCGAGCTCCATGCCATCGGACCCGACTGGGCCGCCGACCCCGACAAGATGCTCTGGCTGGCCTGGTCGCCCGCCACCTACCCCTTCAACCTCACCGGTCAGCCCGCACTGTCCCTCCCGGTGGGCCTGACCGCCACCGGGCTCCCCGTGGGACTGCAGTTGGTGGGGCCGGTCGGCTCCGACGAAAGGGTGTTGGCCGCCGGCCGCCGGATCGAGGCCGAACTCGCACCGATGCCCGCAGTCCCCGAGCGCGTCACTGAGAGGATGAGCTGACCGATGTACTCCCGCTCGTGGTCCACACTCTTCGCCGAGGCAAGTGTCGGACGCCCTTCTTTCGTAGCCGAGTTCGGCCTGTGGAACGAGGAGCAGAACGCGGCGGCAGCCGAGATCGAGGCCTCGCTGGGCGAGATCGACTTCGTCCGCCTCGTCTTCGCCGACCCGCACGGCCTGGCCCGGTCCAAGACGCTGACCGTTGACACGTTCCGTACGGTCCTGCGCAACGGGGCCGACTACAGCCCCGGCCCGTTCCTGTTCGACACCGGTCACGCGGTGGCCGTGGACTTCCTCGACGCCGACCCGGGGGTCGGGGTCGCTGAACTCGCCGGAGCCGGCAACTTCGTGCTGGTTCCCGACCCGTTGACCTTCATGGTGCTCCCGCACGGCGGGGGCCGCACGGCCTGGGTCCTCGGCGACGAGTACCAGCGCGACGGCTCCCCGCACCCGTTGTCCGCCCGGCACGTGCTGCGCAAGGTTCTGGCGCGCTACTGCGAACGTGCCCTGACGCCGGTCCTCGGGCTCGAAGTGGAGTGGTACCTCACACGCCGCCTCCCGGGCCCGCCCGGAAACACCGGGAACGGCTTCGGCACCCAGGGCCCGGCGCCGCGCGTGGAAGCGGTCAACGCCGGTTACCAGTTCAACCTCGACGGCAACTACGACTCGGTCAGTGATCTGACGGGGCCGCTCGCCCTGGCCCTACAGGGCCTCGGGTTGCCGCTGCGCTCCATGGAACACGAGTCGGGACCGGGCCAGGTCGAGACCACCTTCAGCCCGATGACGGCCCTGGACACCGCGGACGCGATGGTGATCTTCCGGACGCTGACGAAGCAGTTCTGCGCGCGCCGCGGCCACCACGCCTCCTTCATGTCGCTACCGCGGTTGGACAGCTTCGACCCGAGCGGCTGGCATCTACACCAATCGGTGCGCGACGACCGGACCGGGGCCAACCTGTTCGCTCCCGCCGGCCGACCCGACGGCATGTCCGCCCAGGGGCGGGCCTACGTGGAGGGACTGCTGTCCTGGGCGAGCGACCTGTGTCTGCTCTCGGTCCCCACGGTCAACGGCTACCGGCGCCTGGGCGCCGACTTCTCGCTCTCCCCGACCCGGATCGGCTGGACCTTCGAGGATCGCAGCGCCATGATCCGGGTCGTCGGTGGGGAGGGCTCCCGGCACTTCGAGAACCGCACCGGCGAACCCTCGGCCAACCCCTATCTGGCCATCGCCGGACAGCTCTTCTCGGGGCTGGAGGGACTGACCGGCGCCCCGTCCGCGGCCCGCTACGCCGCTTCAGGTGCCGGCCGGGACGGGGCGCCGTACCGCACCCTGCCCCAGTCACTCGACGAAGCCCTGGAGGCCTTCCGCTCCGGGCCGGCCGAAGAACTGCTCGGCAAGCCGCTCACGGCCACCCTCACCAAGCTCAAGGAGAGCGAGGTGGCGCGCTTCGAGAAGTGGCGCGAGGAGGCGCAGCCGCCGGTCGGGCAGGTCACCGAATGGGAGCAGCGCGAGTACTTCGAGCACTTCTGAGGACCCCGGGTGGGGCGTGCGTCCACGCACGCCCCACCCGGCCGTCCTCCCGTCCCTCCCCTGGAAGGCAGCAGACCATGATTGCGCGGTACACACGCCCGGAGATGGGCGCACTCTGGACCGACCAGGCACGCTACGAGACCTGGGTGCGGGTGGAGATCCTCGCCTCACAGGCCCAGGTGCGCCTGGGCCGGGTCCCCGAGGAAGCGGTGGAGCAGATGCTTCGGGCCAAGGTGCCCACGCCCGAGCGGGTCGCCGAGTTCGAACGCAGCAGGGACCACGAGGTGCTCTCCTTCCTCGCCGCCTACTGCGAGGACCTTCCGGAGTCCGCCGCGCAGTGGGTTCACCTGGGCATGACCAGCTACGACCTCGTGGACACGGCCCTGGGACACACCCTGGCGCGCGCCACCGACCTGCTGCTGCGGGCCGCGGGGCGGCTGCGCCGGGTCCTGCGTGAACGGGCGCTGGAGCACTGGGACACCGTCTGTGTCGGGCGGACCCACGGCGTGCACGCCGAGCCGACCACCTTCGGACAGAAGCTGGCTGTCTTCGCCTTCGCGGTCGACCGCTCCGTCGCGCGGCTGTCCGCCGCCCGCGAGGCCGTCGCGGTCGGCACGATCTCCGGCTCGGTCGGGACGTACGCCCTGATCGACCCGTACGTGGAGAGGTACGTCTGCGAGCAGCTGGGGTTGGGCGTCGAGCCGGCGCCCAGCCAGGTCGTGCACCGCGACCGGCATGCCCAACTGCTCCAGGCAGTGGCCTCGCTCGGCGCCTGCGTCGAGCACATCGCACTGGAACTACGGCTGCTCCAGCGCACCGAGGTGCGGGAGGTGGAGGAACGCCGCACGGAGGCCTACCAAGGCTCCAGTGCCATGCCCCACAAGCGCAACCCCACCACCAGTGAGCGATTGTGCGGACTGGCCCGGCTACTTCGGGGCTACGCGGCAACCGCGCTGGAGGACGTGGCGCTGTGGCACGAGCGGGACCTGGCCCACCAGTCGGTTGAACGGGTGATTCTCCCCGATAGTTTGACGGTCAGCCATTTCCAGGTGACCTCGGCCGCAGACCTGGTGGAGACGCTGACGGTCTTCCCGGAGCGGATGCGCGAGAACCTGGGGGCGACCCGAGGACTGCTCTGGAGCTCCGCGGTCCTCGCCTCGCTGTTGGAGAACGGCATGGAGCGTGAGCAGGCCTACCGTGGGGTGCAGGCGGCGGCGAACCTCACGCTCACCGAGGGGATCGACTTCGAGTCCGCACTGTTCAAGTCGGGCATTGAATTCGGGCCGCTGACACCGGAGCATTTCCTCGGCAACCACGACGTGATCCGCACCCGATTGGAGAACCTCCGTGACCTGGAAGATTGAGCGTGTCGAGGGCGCCGAGCTGGACTTCGAGGAGGTCCTCGCCGTCTACCGCGACTCCGGTCTCGGCGAGCGCCGGCCCATCGAGGACACCGAGCGTTTCCGGGCGATGCTGCGTAACGCCAACCTCGTGGTCACCGCTCGGGTGGAGGGCCGCCTCGTCGGTATCGCCCGGAGCGTCTCCGACTTCTCCTACGTCACCTACCTGTCGGACATCGCCGTCAGCGCCGAGTTCCAGCGCGGTGGGATCGGGCGGGCGCTGATCGAGGGGACCCGGGCCGAGGCCCCCGGCGTGAAGATCGTGTTGTTGTCGGCGCCGGCGGCCGTGGACTACTACCCGCACATCGGGTTCACCCGCCACCAGTCGGCCTGGGTGCTCAATCCGTAGCCCCGTCCTCCAGAACGCCTTCGCGACCACCCCGACGGTTCCCGGGTTGGTCGCGAAGGCTTTTGCGCCGTGCGGCTCAGGCGGTGCCGAGCTTGAAGCCCACTCCCCGCACGGTGACGATCCACCCGCTGTCGCCGAGCTTGCCGCGCAGGCTGCTGACATGGGTGTCCACGGTGCGCCGGGACCAGGAATCGCCCCAGACCTGCTGGAGCAGCCGCTTGCGCGGGATGACGGTGTCCGGATGGGAAGCGAGCATGCACAGGAGGTCGAACTCCTTGCGGGTCAGGCATACTTCGCGGCCGTCCAAGCTCACCTCGCGGGAGCTCACGTCAATGCGGAGCCGGCCGTGCTGGATCTCCTTGGTGACCGGGGGTTGGTAGCGGACCCGTCGCATGACGGCGTCGATGCGGGCCATCAGTTCGCGGAACCCGTAGGGCTTGACCATGAAGTCGTCCGCGCCGGCCTGGAGGCCGAGCACCCGGTCGAGCTCCGAACCGCGGGCCGTGACGATGATGACCGGAATGCAGCTGACGGAGCGGATCGCCCGGCAGACCTCCAGTCCGTCGAGATCAGGGAGTTCGAGGTCGAGTAGGACCAAGTCGACGTCTTCGAAGGCCTGGAGGGCCGAGCTGCCCTTCTTCACGCTGATCGGCTCGTGGCCGTGCCTGCGTAAGCGGCAGACCAGGGATTCCCCGCCGTCGACGTCGCTGTCGACGACGAGGATGCGCTGTCCTGCCGACAGTCCGGCGGCGCGGCGAGCGGCGGCCGGTGTGTCCTCGTCGATCGCGTACGGTCCGGCGAAGGTGCGTTGTGCCGGTATGTGAGGTTCGAGCAGTGCCTCTGGCGAACTCTGTGTCATGTCTCCCCCGTGAGTTGAGTCGCCCGACCGGTAGGCCCGGTGGGGGGATCCGATCCGAGTCTGGTCATCGAACTTACAGACCGGCGGCGTCCAATTCCAAGAGAACAGAGCAAATATTCTGTTTCACTCGGCGAGGGCCGAGTGAGTAGACGGGCTGGCGCCCAGGCAGGATCGCACGCCGTGGCGCACATCGGTCAGGAGCCGTGCTGGGCCAGGCTGGACGGGCTCTACGGGCCGTCCAGCCGTCCACGGCGGCGCGGGCGACGGCGGCTCGTGGTGCTCACCGCGGCGGCGACCCCCCGTACCACTGGTACGAGAGTGAAACTCCGCCGTGCGGTGCACCGCGCCCTGACGTCGCGCGCTGAGCCACCACGGACCGGAGGACAGCTCATAGCGAGAAGCTGGTAAGCGTGACAGTACAGGATGTGACGCTCACCGGGTGCGTGACGAACTGGCTTTAAAAGGATGCGAGTTGAGTGATCGTTGAAAGACCGCCGCCCCGCCTCCGGGTCGGTGGCGGGGCGGCGGTCGCGCTGCTTGTGGGTCAGTCTCCGAGGACCGCTAGGTCCATGGCGTCCAGGCGATCCGCCTCGCCGACGATGTCGATCTCCACCACCTTGCCGTCCTTGACGGTGAAGTCCATGACCACGGCCAGTCGGCCGAGCGGGGCCACCACCACTCCGACGGCGCCGTTGACCAAGGCGGCCTGCGAGAACTGTGCCCGCTCCCAGAACTGGCGTGCCTGGGCAGCCACCACCTCGGCCCCACGGATCTCCCGGAAGGCGCCGGTGCCCGAGGCGACCGGATCGGTGCGCAGCACGATGTCGGGGTCCAGGAGCTCCAGGAGGGCCTCGAAGTCGCCCCCTCGGGCAGCTGCCAGGAAGGCGTCCACGACCGCCCGCTGGCGAGTGACGTCCGGATCGGTGACGGCCGAATTGCCCTGCACCCGGCGGCGGGCCCGGCTGGCGAGCTGTCGGGTGGCGGCCGGGGTGCGGCCGACGATCGGGGCGATCTCGCCAAAGGACACGGCGAACATGTCGTGCAGGACGAAGGCCAGCCGCTCGGCCGGGTCGAGCGTCTCCAGCACCACCAGCAGGGCGAGGCCCACCGAGTCGGCGAGCAGCGCTTCGTGTTCGGGGTCCGCGGTCTCGGTCGAGCCCGGTCCGGACGCCGGCTCGGGGAGTGTCTTCTCGCCGAGGAGGTCCTCGCGGCGCGAGGTGCGCGAGCGCAGCATGTCCAGGCAGACGCGCCCCACGACCGTGGTGAGCCAGCCGCTCAGGTTGTCGATGGAGTCCGCGTCGGAGCGGCTCAGCCGGATCCAGGCTTCCTGGACGGCGTCATCCGCCTCGTTGAGGGAGCCGAGCATCCGGTAGGCCACGGCCCGCAGGTGGGCCCGGTTGCCCTCGAACCGCTCAGCAAGCGCCAGCCATTCAGCGTCGTTCACCGGTGAGGTCACATCCTTCGGTCGCGTTGCGTCATGGGGATGACGAACGGATCTCAGCGTATGTGACGGGAGCGACCGCACCCGGCACCTCCGGGTCCTGCCTCTCTCGCGCCTGGCCGGTCAGTGCGCGTCGTACGGGTGTGGTGCCTCGCGTGGCTGAGCCTCGCCCGCGTGCCGTTGCGCTTGGCGCTGCGACCGCGCGCGAGGGGCCCGGGCTCCTTTCGTGCGCCGGTCGGGGGCCGCGGGGTGGTCTTCCGTGGCCCCCGGGTCCTCAACGTGGCCTGGGCGCAGGGTTGTTGATTGGCTCGTTCGAGCCCTGCCGCGGGCCCCTCCTTGGTTGACAACGGTCCTCGGGGTCGCCTCTAATCTCATTACCGGAATTGGATTCCGGTTCCGATTCGCCCGCCAGGAGGTGTACGCATGAGTCTGGCCGAACAGCCGGTTGACGATCAGTTGTTGACTTATCCAGCGGTCGATCTGGATGAGGTCGAGTCGTCGCACATCTGGATCGAATCGCACCCGGTCACCAACGTAACGATCGACGCCCTGGTCTTCGAGGACTCGCCGCGGCTGGCCGGGGAGGACATCGACCACGTACGCGTCCTCGCCGAGGCCGGCAGCAACCTGCCCCCCATCACCGTGCACCGCCCGACGATGCGAGTCATCGACGGCATCCACCGCGTACGCGCCGCGCTCTTCAACGAGCGCACGATCATCCAGGCCCGGATGCTCGACTGCGACGAGGCAGCCGCCTTCGTGTTGGCGGTGAAGGCCAACGTCACCCACGGCCTGCCGCTTTCGCGCGCGGACCGCGCGGCTGCCGCGGCGCGCATCATCATGACCCACCCGCAGTGGTCGGACCGGGCCGTCGCCGCGGCCTCGGGCATCTCCGACAAGACGGTGTCCCGCATCCGGTCGCGTTCGACCGCGGACAGCCCGCAGTCGAACGCACGTCTGGGGCGTGACGGGCGGATGCGCCCCCTGGACAGCGGTCACCGCCGATTGCAGGCCGCCGCGATGATCCAGGACCGCCCCGACGCCGGACTGCGGGAGGTCGCCCGCGCCACCGGACTCTCCCCGGCCACCGTCCGGGACGTCCGCAAGCGCATTGAACGCGGCGAGGACCCCGTACCCGGAAGGTACCGGACCGCGACAGGACCGGGCGCCCCCACCCACCGCACGCAACGCGCCCCGAGTTCCAACCGGCCAGAGCGCCGCGAAGTGGTCGTCGACCGCGCCCGGCTCCTCGCCAAACTCAGCGAAGACCCCTCCCTGCGCCTCAACGAGGCCGGTCGGCGAACCCTGCGCTGGCTCCACCACTACGCCCTAGACCGCGAAGGCATGGAAACCATGGGCCGCGGGCTGCCCTGCCACTGGGCCCCCGAGGTCGCCGACCTCGCCCGCAGTTGCGCAGCAGCCTGGAGCACCCTGGCCGACCAGCTCCAACAGCGCGCCGAGTAGCCAACGGCCACCCGGCCGGCGTACGACCGCACCGACACCCAGCCGCACACCCGACGTATACACCACGCGTATACAGGAGGCTCCCGTGCCCATCCCTGCCGAAACGCCCGAAACCGGCGCCCGCACCGGAGTCTGGTTCATCGGCGCCCGCGGGTCCGTGGCGACGACCGCCGTCGCAGGATGCGCCGCCGTAGCCGCGGGACTGCGCCCGGCCACCGCAATGGTCACCGAGACGCCACACTTCGCCGACCGCGGACTTCCCCCGCTGTCCTCCCTGGTCTTCGGCGGCCACGACACCGTCGCCTGGCCGCTGCCCAAGCGCGCCGAGGAACTCGCCGCGCAGGGCGTGCTCCCCCACGGGTTACCCAACGCGGTCCGTGAGGAACTCGCCGCAGCGGACGCCGAGATCCGCATCGGCGGCCCGATCCCCGTCGACTCCCGAGACGACCAGGAGCTCATCGCGGACTTCGCAGCCGACCTGGTCGACTTCACCCGCCGCAACGGACTGGCCCGGACCGTCGTGATCAACGTCGCCTCCACCGAACCGCTGCCCGCCGAGGATGCCCACCGGCTCCCGGCCAGCTCGCTGTACGCGGCAGCCGCGCTGCGGGCCCGCTGCCCGTACGCCAACTTCACCCCGTCCACCGGACTGCACCACCCGGCGCTGTTCCCCCTCACCGACAGTGCCTGCGTGCCCTACACCGGGCGCGACGGCAAGACCGGACAGACCCTGCTGCGGTCGGTGCTGGCCCCCATGTTCCACGAACGCGCACTGACCGTGCGCGCCTGGTCGGGCTCCAACCTGCTCGGCGGCGGTGACGGCGCTGCCCTCGCCGACGCGGGCGCCGCCGCAGCGAAGAACGCCGGCAAGGAGCGCGTGCTCGTCGACACCCTGGGCACCCGGCCGGAAGGCCAGGTCCACATCGACGAGGTTCCCGCCCTCGGCGACTGGAAGACGGCCTGGGACCACATCGCCTTCGACGGCTTCCTCGGCACCCGCATGGTCTTGCAGACCATCTGGCAGGGCTGTGACTCCGCCCTGGCCGCCCCACTCGTCCTCGACCTCGCGCGCCTGCTCGCCCGCGCCGACGAGAGCGGGCTGACCGGGCCGATCCCCGAACTCGGGTTCTTCTTCAAGGACCCCGACGGCGGCTCCTGCGCGCTCGCCGAGCAGTACGCCGCCCTGCTGTGCTTCGCCAACCGTCTGGGGCAGTCATGGTGAGCGGCCACAACGGGGGCGTCGCGATCCGGGCCTGGGCGGAACTGCTGCGCGTATCGGCTCTGTTCAGCGTCCCCGGGGACGCATTCGCCGGAGCCGCCGCCACCGGGGCACGCCCGAACCGCCGTACCACCCTGGCCGCCCTGTCCTCGTTGTGCCTGTACGAGGCGGGCATGGCGCTCAACGACTGGGCCGACCGCGAACAGGACGCCCTCGAACGCCCCCATCGTCCGTTGCCCTCCGGCCGCATCACGCCGCGCGCGGCCCTGACCGGGGCTGGTGCACTGACCCTGGCAGGCCTCGCGCTCGGATGGTCCGCGGGCCGCCGTGCCGGCACGGTCGCCACCGCGCTCTCCGCCACCGTCTGGGCCTATGACCTGGGCCTGAAGCACACCCCGGCCGCGCCCGCCGCGATGGCCGCGGCCCGTGGCTTGGACTTGCTGCTCGGTGCCACCGCCACTTCACCACACGCCCTTCGCCGCGCTCTGGCCCCTGCCGCGACGTTGGGCGCGCACACCTACGCGGTCACGGCCGTCTCCCGTCACGAGGTCCAGGGAGGTTCCGCCCGCGCCCCGCTGGCCGCCCTCGCGGCGACCACCGCGCTGGCCGCGCTCACCGTCCGCCGGCCCGCAGGGGCCGGTGCGTCCGCCGCACCCGCGCCACGCGTCGCGGGCGCCCACAGACTCCCCGGTGGGGCCGGGGGGCCGGCAGGAGACGCGGCGCGGGCTGAGGGACCCGCCCGCCACCCCTTGCCGGCCGGGGACCCCACCGGGGACCCACCCTCCCCGCTCCGTCCGGAGCGCCGGTCGCTGACCGGTACGGGCGCGTCCGTCGCCGTGTACGCGTTGACCGCGGCCCGGCCGTACTGGCACGCCGCGCTCAACCCTTCGCCGGCCCTGACCCAGCGGGCCGTCGGTGGTGGTATCCGTGCCCTCATCCCGCTCCAGGCGGCCCTGAGCGCCCGGGCCGGCGCCCGACCCACGGCCGCCGCCCTGCTCGGGCTCGTCCCGCTCGCGCGCACCCTGTCCAGGAAGGTGAGCCCCACATGACCCTCCGATACGGCTACGGCACCAACGGGCTGACCGACCTGAGGCTCGACGACGCGTTGGCACTGCTCGCGGACCTCGGCTACCAAGGCGTCGGCCTGACCCTCGACCACATGCACTTCGATCCCGTCGGTTGTGATCTACCGGCCCGCGCCGCCCACTTGGCGAAACGTCTCAGCAGTCTGGGTCTCGGGGTCACCGTCGAAACCGGTGGCCGCTACGTCCTCGACCCGCGCCGCAAACACGGCCCCTCCCTCCTCGACGCCGACCCGGACGCCCGCGCCACCCGCACCCGGATGCTCATACGCGCCGTACGGATCGCCGCCGACCTCGGCGCGCACGCCGTGCACTGCTTCAGCGGAGTCCTGCCCGAGGACACCGACGAGGACACCGCCTGGAAGCGACTGGGCGAAGCCCTCGAACCCGTCCTCGCCGCCGCCGACCGCACCGGCGTACCGCTGGCCGTGGAGCCCGAACCCGGCCACCTCCTCGCCACCCTCGCCGACTTCCACCGGCTGCGCGCCGACCTGGGGGACCCACCCCCGCTCGGCCTCACCCTCGACATCGGCCACTGCCAGTGCCTGGAGCCGCAGCCGCCCGCCGACTGCGTACGCCAGGCGGCACCCTGGTTGCACCACGTCCAGATCGAGGACATGCGCCGGGGAATCCACGAGCACCTCCCCTTCGGTGAAGGCGAGATCGACTTCCCGCCGGTCCTGTCGGCCCTGGAAGAGGTCCACTACCAGGGGCTCGTGGTGGTCGAACTCCCTCGCCACTCCCATGCCGGCCCCGAACTGGCCACCCGCTCCCTGCGGTTCCTGCGCGACGGGGGCATCCGATGACCACGATGCCAGCCGGGGCGCCCGCCGTCACCAACCCGCCCGACGCGTCCTACCCGGGCCACCTGCGCGCGCAACTCGCCGAGGTCCTCGACCCACAGGCCCGAGCCTGGCTGGCCGCGGCTCTGGAGTCGGCAAGCCGGCAGCCGCAAGCCCCCGCAGATGCCGGCGCGGTTCCCCGATGGGAACTGCACTTCGCCGAGGCCGGCCGTCGGCTGCGCGCCACCGAAGCCGTCACCGACGCCGCCCGCGTCCTCCTGCTGCACCACGCCCGGGCCACCACACCCGTCCTCAACCGCCTCTACCGGCACGGCACCGCCGCCGAACGCCGGGCCGTCCTCATGGCGCTGCCGCACCTCGCCGAGTTGGACCCGGGCCAGATCCTCCCCCTCGTACATGACGCCCTGCGCACCCATGACACGCGGCTGCTCGCCGCCGCCGTCGGTACCTACGCGGCCGAGCACCTCGACCCACACTCCTGGCGCCACGCCGTCCTCAAGTGCCTGTTCACCGGGGTCCCGGTGAGCGCCCTGGCGCAACTGCCTCGGCGTGCCTCCGGAGACCGTGAACTCGCCCGCATGCTGACCGACTTCGCCGCCGAACGCACCGCCGCCGGACGCCCCCTGCCCGCCGGGCTCCCGCACGTACTGGCCCTGACCGACCCGTCCGAGGACCACTGACATGCGCATCTTCGACCCGCACATCCACATGACCTCCCGCACCACCGACGACTACCGGGCCATGTACGAGGCGGGGGTCCGCGCCGTAGTGGAACCCTCCTTCTGGCTGGGCCAGCCCCGTACCTCCCCGGAGAGCTTCTTCGACTACTTCGACGCCCTCCTGGGCTGGGAACCCTTCCGGGCCGCCCAGTTCGGCATCAGCCACTACTGCACCCTGGCCCTCAACCCCAAGGAAGCCAACGACGCGCGGTGCCGGCCCGTCCTCGACGCACTGCCCCGCTACCTCACCAAGGACTCCGTGGTCGCGGTCGGTGAGATCGGCTACGACTCCATGACGCCGGCCGAAGACGAGGCGCTCGCCGTCCAGCTCCGACTCGCCGCCGAGCACGAACTGCCCGCACTCGTCCACACCCCGCACCGCGACAAACTCGCCGGGCTGCGCCGCACCCTGGCCGTGGTCCGCGAATCGACCCTGCCCGTCGAACACGTCCTCCTCGACCACCTCAACGAAACCACCGTCGCAGAGGCCAAGGACAGCGGAGCCTGGCTCGGGTTCTCCGTGTACCCCGACACCAAGATGGACGAGGAACGCATGGTGGCGATCCTCAAGCAGTACGGAACCGAACGGATCCTGGTCAACTCCGCCGCCGACTGGGGGAACAGCGACCCGCTCAAGACCCTTCGGGTCGGCGAGGCCATGCTGCGCGCCGGCTTCGACGAGGACGCAGTGGACCAGGTGCTGTGGCGTAACCCCTGCGCCTTCTACGCGCTCAGTGGCCGACTGCCGCGAGAACTCGCCGACCGGTCCGCACCGCACCCACCCGCCCAGCACGCCGGCAACTCCATACTGCGCGGCGGAGGCTGAGCATGCGCTTTCGCCATCCCGACGGATCCCTCGTGCACCTCGCCTACTGCACCAACGTCCACCCCGCCGAAACCCTCGACGGGGTCCTCGCCCAACTGCGTGACCACTGCGAGCCGGTCCGCCGCCGGCTGGGCGTGGACCGTCTGGGCATCGGGCTCTGGCTGGCCCGGGGCGCCGCCCACGCGCTCGTCGACGACCCCGGTGCGCTGCGCGGACTGCGCGCGGAACTGGAGCGACGAGGACTCGAAGTGGTCACCCTCAACGGCTTTCCCTACGAGGGCTTCGAATCCGAACAGGTCAAGTACCGCGTCTACCGCCCCGACTGGACGGAGCCCGAGCGGCTGTGCCACACCGCCGTACTGGCCCGGCTGCTCACCGAGCTGCTACCCGCGGACGTCACCGAAGGCAGCATCTCCACCCTCCCACTGGCCTGGCGCACCGGATACGACCAGAGCCGGGCGACCACCGCGCTGAGCGCCCTGAGCGAGCTCTCCGAGTACCTCGACACCCTCCACGAGCGGACGGGCAAGTCCATCCGCATCGGACTGGAGCCAGAGCCCGGCTGCACCGTGGAGACCACCGCCGACGCCATCGGCCCGCTGTCGACGCTCACCGCGCGCGCCGGCGGCGGCAGGATCGGCATCTGCGTGGACACCTGCCACCTGGCCACCTGCTTCGAGGACCCGGGCACCGCCCTGGACGCGCTGGCCACCGCCGGCATCCGGGTGGTCAAGGTGCAGCTCTCGGCCGCACTGCACGCCGAACAACCCCACCTGCCCGAGGTCAGGGCGGCGCTGGCGGATTTCGACGAGCCCCGCTTCCTGCACCAGACCCGGGTGCGGACCGCCGCCGGACTGCGCGGCACCGATGACCTGGGCCAGGCGCTGGCCGCGGACACCCTGACCGACGCCTCCCCGTGGCGTGCCCACTTCCACGTACCGCTGCACGCCCGACCCGCCGCGCCGCTCGGCTCCACCATCGAGGAGACCAAGGACGCCCTGGCCCGGCTCGCCGGCGGAAGGACGCCCAGCACCCACCACTTCGAGGTCGAGACGTACACGTGGCAAGCCCTCCCACCTGCGCTGCGCCCCCGCGACCGCGCCCAACTCGCCGACGGGATCGCAGCCGAACTCACCCTCGCCCGAGGCCTGTTACGGGACCTCGGCCTCAAGGAGCTGCCATGACCCGCGACGACACTCACTCCCCGGCGACGCCGGACCCGGAGCCTGCCCCGCACCCCCTGCTGGTGCTCGACGTGGTGGGCCTCACCCCCAGACTCCTCGAACACATGCCCAGACTGGAGGCGTTGGCCCGCGCCGGCGCCCAAGCCAGTCTGGGCACCGTGCTGCCCGCCGTCACCTGTTCCGCCCAGTCCACCTTCCTCACCGGTGCGTTGCCCGCCGAACACGGCATCGTCGGCAACGGCTGGTACTTCCGCGAACTGGGCGAAGTCCTGCTCTGGCGTCAGCACAACGGCCTCGTCGGAGGTGACAAGATCTGGGACGCGGCCCGCCGCAGCCGCCCCGGCTACAGCGTCGCCAACATCTGCTGGTGGTACGCGATGGGCGCCGACACCGACGTCACCGTCACCCCGCGCCCGGTGTACTACGCCGACGGCCGCAAGGAACCGGACTGCTACACCCGTCCCGCCGAACTCCACGACGAACTCACCGAACTCCTCGGCACCTTCCCGCTCTTCCACTTCTGGGGTCCGGGCGCCGACATCGAATCCAGTCACTGGATCGCGGAGGCCACCCGACACGTCATCGCCACCCGCCGCCCCGACCTCGCCCTCGCCTACCTGCCCCACCTCGACTACGACCTCCAGCGCTACGGACCCGAGGATCCGCGCTCGCACGCGGCAGCCGCCGACCTCGACCGGGTCCTCACCCCCTTGCTGGAGGACTGCCGGTCCGAGGGGCGCACCGTGGTCGTGCTCTCCGAGTACGGCATCACCAAGGTCGACCGTCCGGTGGACATCAACCGGGCGCTGCGCCGGGCCGGTCTGCTGGAGGTCCACACCCAGGACGGCATGGAGTACCTGGACCCCACGACCTCGCGGGCCTTCGCCGTCGCCGACCACCAGATCGCGCACGTCTACGTACGCCGCCCCGAGGACGTGGAGACGGTCGGCAAGGCCCTGTGCGGGCTGCCGGGACTGGCCGAACTCCTCGACGAGCGAGGGAAGAAGGAACACGGGCTTGACCATCCGCGCTCGGGAGAACTGGTCGCGATCGCCGAACCGGACGCCTGGTTCACCTACTACTACTGGCTCGACGACGCCCGGGCGCCGGACTTCGCGCAGCTGGTCGAGATCCACCGCAAGCCCGGCTACGACCCGGTGGAGCTGCTGATGGATCCGCTCGACCCCTATGTGAAGGTCAAGGCCGCCGCCGCGCTGGCCCGCAAGAAGCTGGGCCTGCGCTACCGGATGGCCGTGGTCCCGCTCGATCCGACGCCGATCAGGGGCAGCCACGGCCGTCTTCCCGCGCACCCGGAGGACGGCCCAGTGCTCCTGTGCTCAAGACCCGGACCGCTGCCGGCCCAGATCGAGGCGACCGAGGTCAAGTCCCTACTGCTGCGGCTGGCCGGCCTGAGCTGAACGGCCGCCACCGGGAAACGAGAGACCGGCCGACCCCGCGGAGGGTCGGCCGGTCTCTCGTCCCTGGAAGGGGGTCCTTGGGGTGCGGATCAGATCGGGCGCGCTTCGATCACCGACACCGGAGCCGCGGTCTGCACGACTCGTTCGAGCTGGAAGCCGGCGCTCGCCAGCAGCGAGGAGTACTGCTCGCTGGTCCGTTCCTTGCCGCCGACCAACAGCATCAGCCACAGGTCGACCAGCTTCGCGGGGTGCCGCCCGTTCCCCTCGGAGGGGACGACGAACTCGACCAGCAGGATCCGGCCGTGGGCGGGGATGGCCTTCCGCACGTTCTTCAGGATCTGTAGGGCTTGGTCCTCCGGCCAGTCGTGTACCACGTGCTTGAGTATGTAGGCGTCGCCACCCTCCGGCACCGGGTCGAAGAGCCCGCCCACCTCGATAGACGTGCGGTCGCTCACCCCGGCCTCGGCGAGCACGTCCTTGGCGCCGTTCTCCTCGGCGCGGGCGTCGAAGAGGACGCCCCGCGCGTTCGGCGAGTGCTTGAGCACCTCGGCCAGCAGTGCGCCGCGCCCACCGCAGACGTCGACGATCTGCCGGTAGCCGGAGAAGTCGTAGCCGGCCACGATCGGCAGGGTCTCGGTGTCCGACATGTTTCCCATGCCCGAGGTGAACACGCTGCCGTACTCGGGATTGGAGTCGATGAATTCGAAGGCGCCCATGCCGCGCAGTTTCGGCAGGCTTGCCTCGCCGGTCCGAACGGAATCCACCAGATGCGCCCAGTCCTCCCAGTGAATGGGATGGCCCATCAGGAGTGCGATATCGCGCATGGAGCCGGGGGAGTCCGCCACCAATGCCTTCGACATCGGCGTCTGACGGAATCGACCGTCCTTCCCCTCCGAGAAGATGGACTGGCTGGCGAGGAGGCGCAGCAGCCGGTACACGGATTCCGGATGGGCATCGACCCGCTGGGCGATCTCCTGCGCGGACAGCGGCCCGTCGACCAGCGCATCGGCGATCCGCAGTTCCGCGGCTACGTAGATTGCCTGGGTGGTCATGGACCCCTGGGCCAGCTCCAGCAGGGCGAACGGGGGCGGAGCCATCAGCTGGGTCAGGCGCTGGAGGCCGGCGCGTACCCCCTCCGCGGCACGTACGACGCGCGCGGGCGGCAGCTTGGGCTTCTTCGTGGCGGGCATGCGGGTTCCTCCGTTTGTCGGTCGGGCTGCGTGCTGCGGTGGCCGGAAACAGTGGGGCTCCTTCGCGCTCGCCTCAGCGTCGCATTCCCGTTCCGAATTCGCTCGTGTGCATGAGAGTTCGCTGCCGGACCATTGATGTGTGTTCAACCGCGGAACACGTGCAGTCGCACATGGCGCGGTTGAACGGAGCCCGAGAACTTTCCCTTCGTCCGCGGACGCGGCGAGGTGCAGCGGTGCTCGTCGTGCGCCCGCCGGGACTACGGGCGGGGTTTAGAGGTGTGCAACATCCGCCATTGCCCTTGGGGCTCCTGCGCTGGGAGCGTTTCCCGCGACGCAGCCGATCGTCCGGCTCACTTCGCCGTAACTCGCTACGCCACTCGCCTCATCCACGGGAGAATCATGTCGAGCATACGCAGGTCCTGGACGCGAAAGGCCGCGCGTAGGGCCTCCTGCGCCGTACTGGCGGCCGGCGCACTGACGGCCACCTTGATGCCGGGGTCCGCGCTGGCCGCTGATGGCACGTCGACTTTCGAAGTCCTCGCCTCAGCGTTGCAGAACCCGCGCTCGATCACCGTGCTGCCCGACGGCGCGGTCCTGGTCGCCGAGTCCGGCGCCGGACTGCCGGGCTGTCCGGCCGGCACCACCTGCGTGGGTCGCACCGGTGGGGTCTTCAAGATCAAGGGAAGCTTCAAGGGGCGGGTCGTCGATGGCCTGCCGTCCAAGGCGCAGGCGCCCACGGCCCCGTACCTGCCCGTCCAGGCCAGCGGACCCAATCAGGTCGTCCCTGCTGGCCGCCACGACTACCTGGTCGTCAACAGCAACGGCGGTACCACCGAGGACCGCACCGCGCTCGGCCCCGACGCTTCCTTGCTGGGCACCCTCCACCGGGCCCGCAGCGGGCGCGTGTTGGGAGACCTGACCGAGCACGAGACCCGTCTCAACCCGGATGCGGCGCTGGGTCGTCCCTCCGACGTCAACTCCAACCCGTACGGCTTCGTGCCGTTCCGCGGCGGCCACCTGGTCACGGACGCGGCCGGCAACACCCTTATCCGGGTGGCCCGTGGGCGGACGCACACCCAGTTCGTCTTCCCCGACAACGTCGTCCCCGGTACTCCGGGTGGCCCGCACGGGCTGTCCTCCCTCTCCACCAAGGACCGGGGGGCGTTGACCGCCCTGGTAGGGGCCGATGCGTTGGAGACCACGGCGCGGTCCGCCACCGAACCGGGCACGGTGGCCGTGGAATCGGTGCCGACCGCCATCGTGCGCGGCCACGACGCCTACTACATCGCCGATGTCGGGGGCATGCGGCCGGGTGCCGCCCGGATCTGGCGCTATGTGCCGGGCCACAAGCCCACGGTGTTCGTCAGCGGGCTCAGCATCCTGACCGGCCTGGCCGCTGACTGCCGGGGCAACCTCTACGCCCTCACCCTGACGGGCGGCTTCACCCAGACCGGCCCGCTGCCCGGCTCGATCCACAAGATCAACACTCGGACCAAGGCGGTGACCGAGATCCCCACGGCAGGGCAGCTGAGCATGCCGTCCGGCATCGCCGTCGACCGTGACGGATCGCTGTTGGTGACGAACAACTCGGTCGGTCTCGACGGCCAGTTGGTTCGTATCCGCCCCTGATCCCGTGCTCGCCGGCGCCGGGGGCGGCCGTCACCCTCCTCGCGCGCCGTTCGTCCCCCCTCAATAGACCACCACTCGAAGCAGTTGCTCTCAGCACCTCGATATCACCAAGGAGACCCCATGAGCCCCCGTATCCCGCACCCGGCCTTCACCATTCCCGAGGCGGCGGCCCACCTGGGCGCGCTGGGCAAGGCGTCCAAGGAGTTCGGCATTCCGCTCAAGACCCTGGAGTTGGCCCACTACCGGACAGCCCAGATCAACGGCGACGGTGTGTGTGCAGTTCTCCACACGAACGCGGCCAAGGCCGCGGGTGAGACGGAGGACCGTCTCTACCTCGTCTCCGGTTGGCGTGAGGCTCCGGCCTTCGACGAGTCCGAGAAGGCGGCGCTCGCCCTCGCCGAGGAGATCGCGCGGCTGAGCGACCGCAGCAACGCCATCTCCGACGAGGTGTGGGCCGAGGTTTCGAAGCACTACAGCGACGAGCAGCTCGGCGCTCTGGTGATGTCCATCTCCCTGGCCAACCTGTGGAACCGCCTGCACCTGGCGGCCCGCGTGGTTCCCGGTTCGCTGCCGGGTGCCCCCGCCCCGAAGTAGCCCTCCGCGCCGGTAGGCGCAAGGGGGCGTGACGAGGCCCGGACCCGGCATCCGCTGGGTTCGGGCTCCTCTTGGAGATGAAACCATACCAGCGCGACGGTTTGTTAACTCCTTGTTCTTCTGAAGCCGCCTTGATCATTTAGATCAAAAGTGCACCACATCGCCGTCTCCGCTCATCGACTCCCCACTCCTCGTGCAGGATCCATCCATCCGACGACTTGACAAACAGTCCAGTCGGTTTGTTTTCTTAGCTGTGCTGCTGCTGAGAAGACAGACGCCGTCGGGAAGAGGGGGCATCATGCGATTCAATCTTCTGGGTCCGCTCGAAGTGGTCACCGAAGAGCGGACGGTGCCGCTGGGTGGAGTGATCCAGCGGGCCACGCTCGGATACCTACTGCTACACGCGAACAAGGTGGTGGCGACCAGCCGACTGGTCACCGCCCTGTGGGGCGATGACGCCCCCATGACCTCGCGCAAGATGATCCAGAACGCCATCTCCGGAATCCGCCGCCTCCTCGCCGAGCCCGACTTCGCCACCCGCGGAGTCCGCCTGGCGACCGCCCCACACGGCTACCAGCTCCACGTGGACCCCGAGTCCGTCGACTCCGTTCGCTTCCACCGCCTCGCCGTCAAGGGGCGAGCCGAACTCGCCGCCGGCTTCCCCGAGGTCGCCGCCACCACCCTGTCCGAAGCCCTCGGGCTCTGGCGCGACACGGTCCTCGCCGACCTTTCGGAGACCGGCATCGAGTGGCCCTCGTTCGCCCAACTGGAGCGCGAGCGACTGGCCGTGTACGAGGACTGGGCCACCGCCGAACTCGAACTCGGCCGGCACTACGAACTCGTGGGCGAGTTGGAGCGGATGGCCGTCGCCGTGCCCACCCGGGAGCGGCTGTGCCGCCACCTGATGCTCGCGCTCTACCGGTGCGGCCGTCAGTCGGAGGCCCTCGCCGCCTACCGCCGCACCCGCCACGCCCTCGTGGAGACCCACGGCCTGGACCCCACCCGCGAACTCCAGGAGCTGGAGCGGGCCATCCTCAACCAGGACGGCCGACTCCTGGGGCGGCAACCACAGCTCGTCTGAAGTCCGCCGCAAGACCCGCCCGACGAGCAGCGCACCGGGCGGGCCCGTGCTCTCGTCCGCGGCGCATGCCGCGGCCATGACTCCCTCCTGGTCGAGCATGACCACGGCGATGGACTCGTGCTGCGCGGCGATCCGTTCCAGAGGAAGCGAGGCCGGTTCACGGTTGGACACATCTCGCCGGTCCAGGGCCGCACGGGTCGGTCGACGACGCAGGATGTGACCTCCCCGTGTGCCGGTTCACTCTCCGACAGCCCGTGAGCTCTTTCCAACCTGCGGCAGGAGCTTGGCGGTTGGGCTGACAGCGTGGTGAAGCCCCTGGTAGATGGGTTTTCGACCAAGAGAACCGTCT